>CBJNAT010000603.1:0-2769 GCA_966434585.1 uncultured Gammaproteobacteria bacterium
GGATGGACTGTTGCGCGCGCCCGTGTTTCTGCGCCTGCGTGATGACGTGAAATCGAAGAGTGTGCGAAAGGCGCCGCAAGCACGCGGTGCGAGCAAGCCCGCGCCGACGCCAGCAAATGCCATCGACGATGTTCTCCTGCAGTTGCAGAACACCGCCGCGGAGCTGACGCTGGCCGTGGGCGATGCGCGCATCAAGCTCACGAATCTCGATCGCGAGTATTGGCCTGCCGACAAGAGAGCAGGTCTTTCCCCCGTGACCAAGCGCGACTTGATCCGTTATCTGGCCAGCGTCTCGCCCTACATGCTCCCGCACCTGCAGGATCGACCGCTCACGATGATCCGCATGCCGGAGGGCATCGACGGCGAGCGTTTCTTTCAGAAGCACTGGGATGCCACGCTGCCGCCGTTCGTCGATACCGTGAAGATCTTCTCCGAGCACAAGGACGAGAAGCAGGATTACTTAGTTGCCAACAACCTGCCCACGCTCTTGTGGCTAGGCCAGATCGGCACACTGGAGTTCCACGTGTGGCACTCGCGCATGAAGCTCGAGCGCGATGCGGGAAGTCGCAGCACGGATTTCTCGAGCTCGCTCCCCGCACTCGAGGCGTCGGTCCTCAACTACCCTGACTACCTGGTCTTCGACATCGATCCGTACATCTACTCCGGCAAGGAGCCCAAGGGCGCGGAGCCGGAGCTGAACAAGAAAGGTTTTGCCGTCGGCAAGCGCGTGGCCTTCTGGCTGCATTCGCTACTGAAAGCGATGTCGCTCCAGGCCATCGTGAAGACCTCCGGCAAGACCGGCCTCCATGTGTTCGTGCCCATCGAACGCACGATGACGTTCACCGAAAGCCGCCAAGTCTGCGAAATGGTGGGCCGGCACCTGATGCGCGAGCATCCCCGTGAAATCACGATGGAATGGGCGGTCGTGAAGCGCACCGGCAAGATCTTCATGGACTACAACATGAACGTCCGGGGCAAGACCTTGAACGTCGCCTACTCGCCCCGCGGGGTGCCCGGCGCACCCGTCTCCATGCCCCTGACGTGGGAAGAACTGGAGGCCGCCGAACCCATGCACTTCACCGTGCGTAATGTGCTGAGTTTCTTGGAGAAGGCAGGGGACCGGTGGCATGATGCCCTGCGTTCTAAACAGAACCTGTCGCAAGTGCTGGATTTAGGCTCGAAATAACCGCTAACCGCTTCTGCCGAGGTCATCATGGCTGCACGTTCCATGGGATCCCTGACCATCTCCTTCGGACTCATTGCGATTCCGGTCAAGCTGTATACCGCGACGCAATCTGCTGGCTCGATCTCGTTCAATCTCCTACACAAGGACTGTGGCTCACGGCTGCGACAGCAGTACTTGTGCATCAAGCATGGGTCGGTCGTCGAGCGCGACGACATGGTGAAGGGCTACGAGTTCGCGAAGGACCAGTACGTTCAGTTCACCCCGGAAGAGATCAAGGCGCTCGAAGAAGTCGGAACGCATGCGGTCGAGATCTCCGAGTTCGTCTCGATCGACTCGATCGATCCCGTGTACTTCGACAAGAGCTACTACCTCGCTCCCGACAAAGGCGCCGCGAAGCCCTACGCACTGCTGACGCAGGCGCTGAAGGAAACGAACCGTTGTGCCGTTGGCCGCTGGGCCTCGCGCGGCAACGCGAACATCGTGATGCTGCGGCCCGTCGACAACAGGCTGGTGATGCAACAGCTGCGCTTTGCTGCGGAAGTGAAGCCGGCCAGCGAAGTCGAGGTCCCACAGCAAGATGTGAAGCCGGCAGAGCTCAATCTCGCCAAGCAGCTCATCGAACAGCAGGCGTCCGAGAAGTTCGACCCCACGGCTTACGTCGACGAAGTGCGCGGCCGCATCGAGGCGGCGATCCAGAAGAAGGTCGAAGGTCAGGAGATCTCGGTGGCCGAGGCGCCACCCGAGACCGGCGGCAAGGTCATCGACCTGATGGAAGCGTTGCGCGCAAGTCTCGAGAAGACGGAGAAGGCGAAAGCCACCGTGTCGCAGCTGGGCGCTCGCAAGGGACCCAAGCGTGTCGAGCAGCAGCCTGCGAAACCTGCACGCAAGACCAGCCGGCGGTAATTGCACAGTTCAAGTCGACCGCCATGCACACCTACAGCGTGCGGGACGTGGAGCGGGTCCTGCGGCTGCCGCGCAGCACCGTTCGCGGCCTCATCAGTGCGGGCTTCGTCATGCCGTCGCGTGGCGCGCGCCGTGAGTATCGCTTTTCGTTTCAGGACCTCATCGTGCTGCGCGCTGCGCGCGCGCTGATCCAGGCCAAGGTGTCACGACGACGCATCAATCGCGCACTCGAAGACCTTCGGCGTCATCTGCCGGAGGCCGTACCGCTGTCCGGCTTGAGCATTTGCGCCATCGGCGATCGCGTGGTCGTACGCGAGGGCCATCAGCTTTGGCAGGTCGACGATGGTCAGTATGTACTCGGCTTGGACGTGCGCATCGACGGCGGCGCACTGCGCGTGATCGAGCGAAAAGAAGAACCTGAGCCACCGCCCGAAGAGCTGCACGAGGATTGGTTCGAACGCGCCCTGGCCTTGGAAGCATCCGATCCGAAAGCGGCGCTCGCAGCCTATGCTCGGGCGGTCGAAGCCGATGCGACCGATGTATCTGCGTGGACAAACTGGGGCCGCCTGCTGCACGAACAGGGTCAGCTCCAGGAAGCCGAGTGTGTATACCGTCGCGCCACCGACCATTGCGAGCGCGATCCGCTGTTGCTCTTCAACTTAGGTGTGTTGCTGGAAGAT
>CBJNAT010000604.1:0-2759 GCA_966434585.1 uncultured Gammaproteobacteria bacterium
GCGATGACTGACATAAGGCATGCCGCAGCGTTCGGCTTCCTTACGGATCGCTTCGCGCGCAGAGCGCTTCGTGCCGACGAAGAGCAAGCGACCGCCGTCGGCGATCACCTGACGCACAAAGGCGGCGGCCTCGTTATAGAGAGGCAGCGACCTCTCAAGATTGATGATGTGGATCCGGTTACGCTCCCCGAAGATGTAGGGTGCCATCTTGGGGTTCCAGAAGCGGGTTTGGTGTCCGAAATGGACGCCCGCTTCCAGCATCTGTCGCATGGACATGCTGGCCATAAAGCAAAGCTCCTTGTGGGGGTTGAGCCTCCACACATCCCATGTCGCGACTGCGGGAATTGAGGTATTCCCGTAGCACCCCGCGGCACGTGTCGATGCGTGTGAGAGATTCGTTGCGAAAAAAACGCGCGCTTTATACCATGACTTTCAATACCCTCCAACGGCTTTCCGTTTCACTTGGCCCCTTCCGACCAAGATCGGGGGCGCCTCATTGGTAGCCGCTTCCGAATCGATGCGCAATCTGACCACACACTCGATGAAGACCGAGCCCGCAAGCGACCATCTGGAGACCTCGCGCGTTGCAACTGCGATGCGCCCCGCCACGCGAGCCACGATCAAGACGCCTGCCGAACAGGAAGCGATGCGCATTGCCTGCCGGCTCGCTGCGGATGTGCTCGACATGATCGGCCCGTACATACAACCGGGCGTTACGACTGACGAGCTCAACCAGCGTTGCCACGACTACATCGTCAATGTGCAGCAAACGATTCCGGCGCCGCTCAATTACCGCGGCTTCCCCAAGTCGATCTGCACATCCGTCAATCACGTCGTCTGCCACGGCATCCCCGGGGACAAGCGACTGAAGCAGGGCGACATCATCAATATCGACGTCACGGTCATCAAAGACGCGTGGCATGGCGACTCCAGCCGGATGTTCCCCGTTGGCAAGATCGCGCCCGCCGCACAACGGCTGATCGACATCACCAAGGAAGCGATGTGGATCGGCATTCGCCAGGTCCGTCCCGGCGCCCGGCTTGGCGATATCGGTGCAGCCATTCAGACCTTCGTGGAAGCGCAGCACTACTCCGTGGTACGCGAGTACTGCGGCCATGGCATCGGCCGCGTGTTCCACGAAGATCCGCAGATCCTCCACTACGGCCAGGCGGGCACCGGCGATGAGCTGATCGAGGGCATGACCTTCACCATCGAACCCATGGTGAACGCCGGCAAGCGCCACGTTCGCCTGTTGCCGGATGGCTGGACGGTGGTCACCAAGGACCACTCCTTGTCCGCCCAGTGGGAACACACCGTGCTCGTCACTCCGGACGGCGTGGAAGTGCTGACTCTCGGGGCTGCCGAACGCTGATGCCGTCGATCACGACAGAAGACCTCGAAGAACTGGAAACGATCTCCAGCGACCCATCCTGGGACTATCTCGTCGCCTTACCCACCACACTCGCCAAGGCCGAGCGCAGTGTTGCGACCTTTCGGGAAGCGCTCGTCGAGGGCGACAACCGTCTGATCGAGCGCTTTCAGCACGACGAACCCGTCGAACGACTGGTACGGGATCGCGCTCGTCTCGTCGACTCGCTGTTGCGTGCCGCGTGGCATCTGCACCTGCAGTCCTACGCGCGCGAGATCGCCCTCGTAGCCGTGGGTGGCTATGGCCGGGGCGAGCTGAATCTCTGCTCTGACATCGACATCATGGTGCTGCTGCCGAAAAGCGAGAGCACTCGCTGGCAATCGGACCTCGAGCGTTTTCTCACGTTCATGTGGGACATTGGCCTGGAAGTGGGCCACAGTGTTCGCACCATCGATGACTGTCAGCGCGAGAGCGCTGCCGACGTCAGCGTCGCCACGACCCTCATCGAAGCGCGCCTGTTGAGCGGACCGGAACCGCTCTTCGACGCCATGCGCCGCGCGCTCGGGCCGGATCTCGTCTGGCCGACCAAAGATTTCTTCGAAGCGAAGGTCGCCGAACAAACCACTCGCCACCACCGCTATCACGATACGGCGTACAACCTCGAGCCGAACGTGAAATCGAGTCCTGGCGGACTGCGCGACATTCAGACGATCGGCTGGGTGGCGAAACGCTACTTCAACGCCGATTCGCTCGACGAGCTCGTCGAGCACGGTTTTCTGACCAAGAGCGAGCTGCGCAAGCTGAAGCAAGCGCAGGCGTTCCTATGGAAAGTGCGGTTCGCACTGCACGTCGTGACGCGGCGTCGCGAGGACCGCCTCCTGTTCGATCATCAGATTCGCCTGGCGAAGATGTTCGACTACGAAGACGCGACGTACACGCTCGCCGTCGAACAGTTCATGCAGCGCTATTACCGCACGGCCATGGACGTGAGCCTGCTGAATGAGATGCTGCTGCAGCTTTTCCGTGAAGCGATTCTTTCGGGTCCGAACGTCGCACCGCAGCCGGTGAATGCCCGTTTCCAGATCCGCAATGAATATCTCGAGATCACGGGCGATGACATCTTCGACCGCTACCCTTCAGCGCTGCTCGAGCTGTTCGTCGTGCTCGAACAGCATCCTGAGATTCGCGGCGTGCGCGCCTCTACGATCCGCCAGGTCACGCGTCATCTGTGGCTGATCGACGAAGAGTTCCGTCAGCACCCGCGTAATCACCGCCTCTTCTTCGACATCCTGCGCGCACCCGTTGGCGTCACGCATGAGCTGCGGCGCATGAATCTTTACGGCGTGCTCGGCCGCTACATCCCTGCATTCGGACGGATCGTGGGGCGGAT
>CBJNAT010000605.1:0-2759 GCA_966434585.1 uncultured Gammaproteobacteria bacterium
AGGCGTCGTCATCGAGTCGAGCATGGAGAAAGGGCGCGGCGCAGTGGCCACTGTGCTGGTCAAGCGCGGCACGCTCAAACCGGGCGATCCGGTGATTGCCGGCCAGGAGTTTGGCCGCGTGCGCGCGTTGTTCGACGAGAACGGTCAATCAGTGCAGGAGGCGGGACCGTCCACCCCGGTCGTCGTTCTCGGTCTGTCCGGTGCGCCGAATGCCGGCGATGATCTGCTCGTCGTCGAGAGCGAGCGCAAGGCGCGTGAAGTGGCACTGTATCGGCAGGGCAAGCTGCGCGACACGAAACTCGCGAAGCAAGGCCCGGCCAAGATCGAAGACATGATGACGCAGATGGGCGAGGGCAAAGCGGCCAGCATCCAGATCGTCGTCAAGGCCGACGTCCAGGGCAGTGCGGAAGCATTGCGCGATGCGCTCGCGAAACTATCGACCGACGAAGTCGCCGTGAAGGTCATTTCGAGCGGCGTGGGCGGCATCACCGAATCCGACGTCACACTCGCCGCGGCATCGCGTGCGCGGATCATCGGCTTCAACGTACGCGCGGACAGTGCCGCACGCGCTGCAGTCAAGGAAAGCGGCGTCGACGTACGCTATTACAGCATCATCTACGAAGCGATCGACGACGTGAAACAAATGCTCTCGGGCATGCTGGCGCCGGAGATCAAAGAGCAGATCGTCGGTATCGCCCAGGTGCGAGAGGTCTTCCGTTCGAGCAAGTTCGGCACGGTCGCCGGTTGCATCGTCACCGAAGGCTTCGTGCGCCGAAACAATCCGATCCGCGTGCTCCGCGACAACGTCGTCATCTTCGAGGGCGGCCTGGAATCGCTGCGTCGCTTCAAGGACGACGTCAATGAAGTTCGCTCCGGCACCGAATGCGGCATCGGCGTGAAGAACTACAACGACGTTCGTGTGGGGGATCAGATCGAGTGCTACTCGAGGGTGGAAGTGGCAAGAACGGTCTGAGGCCACTGGCCTCAGACCTGGGCGTGGGGCCTGGGACCTGAGGCCAGAGGTTCGGAGTCTTAGTTCTGAGCCCCACGCCCGATACCCCAAGTCCCAGGTCCGTCCATGTCCACCAAGTCCTACCCACGCAGCCGCCGCATTGGCGATCAGATTCAGCGCGCACTGAGCGAGCTGATTCGTCGTGAAGTGAAGGACCCGCGACTCGGCATGGTGACGCTGACCGAAGTGCGAGTGTCCAAGGATCTCGCCTACGCGACGGTGTTCTATTCGGTACTGAACGGGGATGCGACGCTTACGCACGAGATTCTCGAGCACGCGGCCGATTACTTGCGAGGTCCACTCGGTCGTTCGCTCGGACTGCGGCACAGCCCCGAGCTCCGGTTCAAGCGAGACGAATTGATAGAACAGGGCGCCCGCATGTCCGAGTTGATCAACACCGCCGTCGCCCAGGACCGAGCGCGGCATCCCGAATCGGACGATTCCGAGCAGCACTGATTCGCGCAGTTCGCATGAGCATCCCCCGACCCCGACGGTTTCACCGCGTCGTCGATGGCATCCTGCTGCTCGACAAGCCGCTCGGTTTGTCCTCGAACGAGGCGTTGCAGCGTGTGCGAGCGCTGTATGGCGCGTTGAAGGCGGGCCATGGCGGCAGCCTCGACCCCTTGGCATCGGGGATGCTCCCGGTGTGCTTCGGCCAGGCGACGAAGGTGTGCGGCACGCTCTTGGGCGCCACTAAGACGTATTGCGTGACGCTGCAACTCGGAGAACGCACCACCTCGGGTGACTTGGAGACGGCCATCATCGCCCGTCAGCCGGTGCCCGATCTGACAGAAGCGAAAATCGAAGGTGTGCTGGATAGCTTCCTCGGCGTGTCCTCCCAAGTGCCGCCGATGCATTCCGCGATTCGCATCGACGGCAAGCGCCTCTACGAGCTCGCGCGGCGGGGGCATTCCGTCGAGCGCGAGGCTCGGGAGATCACCATCCTCGCGATTCAGCTCCTGCGCTGGGCGTCCCCTGAGTTGGAGATCGAGGTGAGCTGCTCGAAGGGCACCTATATTCGCAGTCTTGCCGAAGACTTAGCGCTGCGTCTGGGCACGATCGCTTACGTCAAAGCGCTGCGACGAACCGGTGTGTCCCCCTTCGAGGCGCACCCGATGCACACGTTGGATTCGCTGGAGGGGGCGGACGCTGTTCAGCGAGATGCGGTACTACTGCCGGTCGATACGAGCTTTGCCGCCGACCCCAGGGTAACCCTCACGCAACTGCAGCTGGAGCGATTTATCCGTGGTCAGGCCGTCTTGGACGTCAGTTGCCCGTCCACGCAGCAGGTCTGCGTTTACGGTCCGGAAGGGCGGTTCGTGGGGCTGGCCGCCAGCGACGCGGGGCGACTCCAGCCGCTGCGCCTGTTCATCGACGTCACGGGTTCCTCCTGAGGGCTGCCAGGGTATTCAGCACAACCGGGGAGACGTCGATCTCGGGGTCGCTGATTTTCACAGTCTGGCCAACGACTTCCCTTGAGATAGGCGCAGACGCGCGAGTAGAATGCGCGGCCTTCAAAAGAGCCCATATTCATTCAAGGTTTCGAGGATCGAGCAAGATGTCACTGTCGACCGAGCAAAAAAGTCAGATTGTCGAGCAACATCGCCGGGGGGCAGCGGACACCGGATCGCCTGAAGTACAGGTCGCGCTGTTGTCGGCCCGTATCAACGAACTCGGTGAGCACTTCAGCACGCACAAGCGCGATCACGCATCGCGACGCGGACGGCTGAAGATGGTCAATCAGCGC
>CBJNAT010000606.1:0-2756 GCA_966434585.1 uncultured Gammaproteobacteria bacterium
GTAGTTCCAGAACCCGCGCATCAGGCGCAGGCGGGCCTGGGACAATTTCAGTTGAGCTTCGAGCAGATCGACGGTCGAACGCGCCTCTAACAATGCGCGGTCCACCTCAGCCAGTTTGCTCTGGCGAACCTGATTGAACTCGATCTGCTGTCGACGTCGCTCGCGATCTTCCTGCTGCTGCTGCAGCTGCTGCGAAAAGCGCATGAGTCGCTCGCAACCGATGCGCCACAACGCTCGCAACTGAAAGTACACCAACGCGTGCATGGCTACTTCGGGATCGCCGAGGTGTTGCTCCAACTCGGCCAGTCGCTCATCCGAGCGCGCAGTCGCCTCTTCCTGCTTCTTCAATCGTTCCTGCAGCGCGTGCTTCTCTTTTTGCAATCGAGCGAGTTCCTTCTTCAGCTCGGCGCGGTTCCAATACAGCTGCAACAGGCGTTCGTCTTCCTGTGGCGGCGAGGCGCCAGGAAGCAACTGCCTGAAAGTTTGCAAGCGATCGGAGATGCTCATGCGCGCAGTGCGTTGCCACGCGAACCGGTCTTGCGACCGTTCCAACCCGTAGTGATCGTTCGGTTTATGCGAAGCGGTGACCGCGCTCGACGCAGTAGTCCAGCCACTTGTTGAGCATCATGTTACGCGCCCAGCGATCGCCCAAGTGTCGAGCACAATCCGCGCGCAACGAGCGTAGCACCTCGAGTTGATGCCATCGAGCGCAGCTGTGTACTTCAGCCAAGCGCGCATCGTGATAAACACGAATCACGAGGTCCGGATCGGCGTATTCGCCATGACCTTCGTCGAAAACGTAGGTCAACCGACACGTCGTCGTGTAGCGACTGTGCTCTTCGAGTTGCAGATGCAGCGGACAATCGTCCTGCACTTGGGAGATGAGCGTGCCGCTGATGCGGGTTATATCGGGCACGAGCCAGCGCAACCGGATGTAGTTGCTTTCATAGAGCGTCATGAGACTCACGAAGCTGGCTGGCCGTGCGCGCCAACTCGCAACGCAAGCGGAATCTGTTTCGTGAATCGAAACCATGGCCTGACTATAGCACAGGGGTTTCGTACGTCCGGGCAGTCAAGAGGTGAGAACTGTGCGAGATCTCACGGTCGCAATCGGCGTTCGAGACCGGTGCGGTCGAGAATGCGGCTTGCGATCTCTTCGATGGAGCACTCGGTCGTATTGATGTAGGGAATGTCGTAACGCTCGAACAGAGCGATCGCGGCACGCAGCTCATACGTGACCTGCTCGGCCGACGCATAGCGACTGTTGGGGCGACGTTCGTGCCGGATCTGCTGCAAGCGCTCGGGCGCGATGGTGAGACCGTAGAGCTTCTTCTGATGCTTCACTAACGCGTTCGGCAAGCGGCCGGTTTCGAACTCCTCGTCGGCGAATGGATAGTTGGCCGCGAAGATGCCGTATTGAAGTGCCATGTAGAGGCATGTCGGCGTCTTGCCGCTCCGTGAAACGCCGACGAGGATCAAGTCGGCGCGATCATAATCTCGCGTAATTGCGCCATCGTCGTTGGCCAACGCAAAGTTCGTGGCGTTGATTCGCAACGTGTATGCGCCCACATCGACCATGCCGTGCGCCTTGCCTTGCGCGCGTGAGGATTTGACCTTGAGCTCCTGCTCCAAGGGCGCCATGAACGCGTCGAAGAAATCGAGAAACAAACCGTTGGCCTGCTTCACGATTTCACGCATTTCCTCCTGCACCAGCGTGCTGAATACGACAGGCTTCAAACCCTCCGTTTCTGCGGTCGCGTTGATCTTTCGGACAGCCTCATCTGCCTTGTCAACAGTGGAGATAAATGGCAAAGTCACCTGCCTGAATGCGAGCCCGTCAAACTGCGTCAGCAGACTGTGGCCCATCGTCTCGGCCGTCACGCCGGTCTGGTCGGAAACGAAAAAAACCGTTCGTCGTTCCATGTGCCCTCTGGTGCCGCCGGTCAAGGCCGCGCTGATAATGAGTGCGTGATGACGCAAACTCTCGTAAGCAGTCTTTCATTGAGTCGCTGACTAGATCAAGAGGATCGAGCTTGTCCGCTTACATCATTCCCTTCGAAAAACTGGGCCGGCACGACGTCGAGATCGTTGGCGGCAAGAACTCCTCGCTGGGCGAGATGATCAGTCACCTCGCGAAGATGGGCGTGAGCGTGCCGGGCGGTTTCGCCACCACCGCGCAGGCGTATCGCGACTTCCTCCAACACGAAGGCTTGGCGCAACGCATCTCTGCGGAACTCGCCCAGCTCGATGTCGATGACGTCGCACAGCTGGCCCGCACGGGCACTCGCATTCGCAACTGGGTTCTCGAGACGCCCTTCCAGCCGCGGCTCCAGCAGGAACTGCTGGAAGCGTTCGACGCGATGAGCGGCGGTCGTGACATCGCCGTTGCTGTGCGGTCCTCCGCAACGGCTGAAGACCTGCC
Organism: uncultured Gammaproteobacteria bacterium; assembly: GCA_966434585.1. GTDB lineage: Bacteria > Pseudomonadota > Gammaproteobacteria > Steroidobacterales > Steroidobacteraceae > DATELY01. Next base: position 2,423 of record CBJNAT010000606.1, read on the forward strand.
CGATGCGTCGTTCGCAGGCCAGCAAGAAACCTTCCTCAACGTACGCGGCAAGCAAGAAGTGCTGAAGCGCGTGCATGAAGTGTTCGCCTCACTCTTCAACGATCGCGCGATCGCCTATCGCGTGCACCAGGGCTTTGCACACGATCAGGTCGCGCTGTCGGCTGGCATTCAGTCCATGGTGAGACGCGACGTCGGCGCGAGTGGCAAGAGGCGCAGGCGGAGTCGGATGCGCGGCTCGGCAGGGCGCATGCGCGTCCGCCGGGGTTCGGCGGCTACAGCGGCGTGCGCGGGAAGCCTCCGGAGTCCTGACGGGTGACGTCGTCGTCGTTCGGCG
>CBJNAT010000607.1:0-2744 GCA_966434585.1 uncultured Gammaproteobacteria bacterium
GCCCTCCCCGAAGTTCCGCTGTGCGGGTGTGGGCGTCGCCGCGTCGCTACAAACCAGCATCGAACAAAAGAGCCTAGTCCGCGTTTGTACCGCATATTCGGCAGGAGGACGATGGCTTATTCATGCAAGCAGCCTGGCAGCAGCGGGATCCGGTTATGAGTGAAAGCGGCGGGCACCCCCGGCGCGAGGCGTTATCAGCTTCATCTTCGATACCCGAAGCCGGTGCGCGCAATCTTTCGATCCTCGTCGTCGAGGATGAGGCCATCGTTGCTCAGGACATTTGTGAGTTCCTCGAGGAGTTACAGCACACGGTCGTGGGTATCGCCACCAATGGACTGGAGGCCGTGCGTTTTGCCCGTGACTTGCAGCCCACCCTGATCCTCATGGATGTGCGGCTGCAGGGGGAAATGGATGGCATTGAAACGGCCGCTGCGATCCTGCGCGAACGGACGGTACCCATCATCTTCCTCACGGGCCAGACCGACAGCCACACGGTCAACCGAGCTGCGCTCGCCGGGCCGATGGCGTACTTGGTGAAGCCGTTCAAGGATGCAGAGCTGCGCGGCGCCATCGAGATCGCGATGGTGAAACATCGGGCTGAGCTCGAGCGCCGCGAGCGCGAAGAGCAGCTGCGTCGCAATGCCGAGCTCCTCGAGAACCTCTCGCTCATCGATGAGCTAACCGGCTTAAAGAATCGGCGCGGCTTCTTTGCGCTCGCCGAGCAGGAACTCAAAGTAGCGCATCGCCAGCAGCAACAAGTGGTGCTGTTCTTCATCGACCTGAACGGACTGAAGCGCATCAACGACGATCTCGGTCACGCCACAGGCGATCTCGCACTGCGCGATGCGGCCACTGTCCTGGCGCAGACTTTTCGCGAATCGGACCTCCTGGCGCGACTCGGCGGCGATGAATTCGTCGCGCTTACGCGCTCGCAGGATCAGGATGTCGTATACGCCGTGAAGTCGCGCTTGGCGGACCAGCTCACGCGCTTCAATGCTGCGAAGATTCGACCGTTCGTGCTGGACGTGAGCATCGGTGCCGCACCGGTTTCAGACGTGGGCAGCGAAACCATCGACACGATGGTGGCCCGTGCCGATGCTGCGATGTACGAAGATAAGCGGCGTAAGAGCAAGCTGCCGGGGATGCGGTGATGAGACAGGGCTATGGGCTACAGGCTACGGCCAGAGAAAGACCCTGCTTCTAACCGTAGCCCGTAGCCCAATCAACAAGCGCTCAGCTTGCGCCACGCCCATACCCCAACACCGCCTTCACTTCCAAAAATTCCGCAAACGCATGATCGCCCCACTCGCGTCCATTGCCTGAGTGCTTGTATCCGCCGAAGGGAGCCGTGAGATCGGTGGGCGGATTGTTGAGATACACGCGGCCAGCCCGCAGCTGGGCAGCAACGTTGCGCACTTGCTGTTCATCGCGACCGAATACGTAGGCTGCAAGTCCGTACTCCGTGTCGTTCGCAATCGTGATGGCCTGTTCGATCGTGTCGTACGGCAGGATCGCGAGCACGGGCCCAAAGATCTCTTCGCGGGCGATCCGCATGTCATTGCGCGCGTTCGCGAAGATCGTCGGCTTGACGTAGTAGCCGCGCTGCAACCCGGCGGGTCGCCCGGTGCCGCCGCATACCAACGTTGCGCCTTCGTCGATACCGGCCTGAATCAACGCCTGGATCTTCTGCCACTGCGTCGCCGAGACAACGGGGCCGAGGTTCACGTCGGCTCGAGGATCGCCCACAGTCAACCCCTCCGCAACGGAGCGCGCGATCTCGATGACTTCGTTCATGCGCTTGGCAGGCACGAGCAGGCGACTCGGCGCATTGCATGACTGCCCTGAATTGCTCATCAAGTCGCGCACGCTCGCGGTGACGGCCGCGCGCAAATCCACATCGTCCAGCAGGATGTTCGGCGACTTGCCGCCCAGCTCCTGGTGTACGCGCTTGACGGTCGCGGCGGCGTTGCGTGCGACGTCGATGCCCGCGCGGGTCGACCCGGTGAACGAAACCATGTCCACGTCCGGATGACTGGAAAGCGCGGCGCCGACGGTAGGGCCATCGCCGTTCACCATGTTGTACACGCCCGCTGGCACACCGGCGGCGTGCATGATCTCCGACCAGATCTGCGCCGAGAACGGTGCGATCTCAGATGGCTTCAAGATCATCGTGCAGCCTGTGGCGAGCGCGGCCCCCACCTTGCAGGCGATCTGATTGACGGGCCAGTTCCAGGGCGTAATGAAGGCACACACTCCGATCGGTTCGCGCGCGATGAGCGTCGTGCCGCGCTCTTCCTGGAACGGATACGTCTTCAGGACCTCGAGCGTGGTCGTGAGATGACCGATGCCCATCCAAGCCTGGGCGCGGCGAGAAAACTTGGCCGGAGCCCCCATCTCCTCGGTAATCGCCTGCGCCATGTCGTCCTGACGCTTCTCGTATTCCGCGATACACCGCTCGAGCAGTGCGATGCGCTCCTCACGGCTGGTGCGGCTGAACGTGGCGAACGCCTTGCGCGCGGCGTTCACAGCGCGATCGACATCTGCCGCGCTACCGAGCGAAATCCTTCCACAGACCGCTTCGGTGGCAGGGTTAATCACATCCAGCGTTCTGGGGGTTGCCGGTTCGACCCATTGGCCGTCGATGTAGAAGTTGAGGTAGTTGCGCATGGTGAGGTCGTGAGGAGTGAGGGGTGAGGGGTGGGGGGGGCGGCGTGGGGCAGGGGGGGTGTTAGAGGGTCCCTCCT
>CBJNAT010000608.1:0-2744 GCA_966434585.1 uncultured Gammaproteobacteria bacterium
CGCACGTTGCCGGGCCAGTCACCGCTGACGAGCAGCTCGACGGCTTCCGGCGCATAGATGTGGCGCTGCTGTCCGCTCTCGCGCGCGATCTTGTCGAGAAAGTGCGATAGCAACAACGGCACGTCCTCGCGCCGCTTCGCGAGCGAAGGCATTTCGATGTGCACGACGTTCAGGCGGTAGTACAGATCCTCGCGGAAGTGGCCGCCCATGATCAGCTGCTTCAAATCGCGGTGCGTCGCGGAGATGATGCGGACGTTTATGGGAATCGCTTCGGTGCTGCCCACGGGACGCACCTGGTTTTCCTGCAAGACGCGGAGCAGTTTCACCTGCAACCGCATGGGCATGTCGCCGATCTCATCGAGCAGCAGCGTGCCGCCATCGGCCGCCTGGAAGAGCCCGCGGTGATCGCGAATGGCGCCGGTGAACGCACCTTTCACGTGGCCGAACAATTCACTCTCGAGAAGGTTCTCCGCCATCGCGCTGCAGTTGATCGCGACGAACGGGCGATTGCGACGCGGGCTCGCTTTGTGAATCGCACGCGCCAGCAATTCCTTACCCGTGCCGCTTTCACCCGTAATCATGACGCGGGCATCGGTGCCGGCGACCATGTGTGCCTGGGCGAGGCGCTCTTCCATCACGGCGCTGCGCGTAATGATTTCGCTGCGCCAGTCTTCGGCGGTATCGGCGAAGCCGGAAACCTTCAGCGCCTTCTGCACCTGATCGAGCAGTTCTTGTTTGTCGACGGGCTTGGTGAGGAATGCGAATGCGCCGCTTTGCGTCGCCTGCACGGCGTCCGGAATCGTGCCGTGCGCGGTGAGAATGATCACGCGCAGGCCCGGTGCGCGCGATTGCACTTCTTTCAAAAGTCCGATGCCATCCATCTGGTCCATGCGCAGATCCGTGATGACGAGATCAGGGCGCACGCGTGTGAGCGCGGCGAGCGCTGCGGTCGCGCTTTCCACGGCTTCCACATCGTAGTTCTCAGCGCGTAGACGAATGGTCAGCAGGCGCAACAGGCCTGGATCATCGTCAACGACCAGGAGTCGGGCTTTGCGCTTCGTCGGGGTTGTCACGGTTGCCAGGGGGCGAAGGACTGCGTTCAATGGTGATAGACCTCTCGATGTCGGTGATCGCGTCCAGCTTCTGCTTGGCCTCTGCCAGCTCTCGGCGCAATCGCAGGTTTTCTTCGGTTTGCGCCTGCAGACGGCGCTCCGAGTTTGCCTGCGCGCGAACGCGTTCGTCGACTGTCGCAAGCAGCCGACGATTATCAGCCTCCATCTTCAACAGCATGTCTGCCTCGCGCAGCATCACCGTGGCGAGTCTGCGTTCGAGCGGCAGCATTCTTTCAGGCGAAGCGAGCAGCGTTTCGAGAATGCGCTTACCTTCGCTTGGCTTGTTCGCCGGATGTCCGGGGGTGAGCAGCGCGAGTGCGTAGCGCAACGAAGTCGCCGTGGTCGGTGCACGCGTGTACTCGCGTTCCAGTTCGTAGAACAAGTCCGCTTGCCGCGCCGCATCGCCCGTCGCCAAATCGAACATGGTGTTGAGGTACTGGCTCAAGTCCTCGTGCACCGTCGTCGGCGGCACCTGTGTTTCCTGCTTCTTCGGTGTCAGCGCTGCACATCCGGATAACTGCAAGACCACACTCAGCGTGGCGACCGACAGCGCGACGTGCATGCCCATCGAACACATGACGCGCAATGCCGAGGCTGCGGAGCGACGTGCCATGTACGGTTGTTCTCGTTTCACGCCTGCTCGGTCTCAACCGTCATCAACGGCATGCGAATGCGGAAATGTGCCCCCGCGAACTTGCCATCCACGATTTCGATGCTGCCGCCATGCGCGTGGACGAACTCGGAGACAACCGACAGGCCGATACCCGTGCCTTTCAGATGGCCCGCTTGCGGCGCCTTGCCGGAATAGAACGCCTGGAAGATGGCGCCACGCTCTTCTTTTGGAATCCCAGGGCCGGTGTCGGCGACATCGAGAATCAGGCGATCGCGTTCGGTGTTCGCGTGGATGGAGATCGTGCCGCCGCGGGGGCTGTACTTCAGTGCGTTGGATAAGAGGTTGTCGAGGATCAGCTTCAGTTTCGCGCGATCGGCGCTCATCTCGACGTCTTGGACTTTCAGATCGAGATGGACGCGCTGGGCGAGGAGCGTGAGCTGATGCGTTTCGAGCGCCGACTTGACGAGTGGGCGCAGACGGAACGTGGAGATTTCGAGCCCGGTGTGCCGCGCCTGCCAAGCGCTGAACGAGAGCAGATTCTCGATCAGCTGCTGCAGCCGAATGCCATTGTCGCGGAGAATCGTGGCGACCTCCCGCTGGTTGCTGTCCAGCTCGCCGACCGCGCCGTCCATCAGGAGCTCCGTGCCTTCGCGGATATTGGCGAGCGGGGTTTTCAACTCATGCGACATGTGCCGCAGGAAGCGGTTGCGTTCCTGTGCAATCTCGAGCAATCGCACGCGCAGCCATTCGAGCTGCCGGCCCAGGTCCTTCAAGTCCGCCGGCCCGCGCACCGCAATCGGCTTCGAGAACGTCCCCTTGCCCAGCTGGCTAATGGCGTTGTCGATCTGGCGAATGGGACGCATCAACAGCAAGGTGAACATGGTGACGAGCAGCGCCGTCAGCAGGATCAAACCGGCCGACTGCCAGAAGAGGTACTGCTGGGTCGCCGCTGTGCTGAGCTGCAGGCGCGACAAGCCGCTCTCGATCTGCGCGCTGGTTTCCGTTGCTAGCTGCACAGC
>CBJNAT010000609.1:0-2742 GCA_966434585.1 uncultured Gammaproteobacteria bacterium
GTACGGTGGTGTGGGAGGAGGGACATCGCGAGATGTCCCCCTATCCCGATTGGGCCCCAAGAAATGTCGTCTCGTAGAATCTAGAAGAAGTAGGGAGCTATAACAAATGTCCGAGAACAAACCGACGCTTGGAACGGCGATCGATCAGATCATTCAGGCACTCACTCCATTTGACGAGCGGGAGCGCGAGACGATTCTCGGAACGGTGTGTAGCTATCTCAGTATCCGTAAGCGCTCCATCTTCCCCATGCTTCCGTGCCGCCGCGGAGATGCGCAAGCTCCAAGTCGTTATCTGGACAGGAGCGATGCATGGCGAAGAAGAGGATGACGACGCGGCAGCAGTTCTGGCTGACGCACATTCAAGCAGCGATGAACAGCGGCGAGCAGCTGCAGCGGTATGCCGAGCGGCATGGATTGTCGGTGGCGGGGTTGTACAACGCGAAGTCGGTACTCAAGCGCGCAGGTTTGTTGAAGAGCGCATCGACCGAGCTCGCCGCGGGCGCGTTCGTGCCCGTGCAGATCGCGCCGCAAGCACAGCCGCCGATTCGCTGCCGCCTGCAACACTTGAGCGGCTGGCAGTTGGAGATGGAGCGGCTGCCCGATGCGAAGTGGCTGCGTGATCTGATCGGTGGCCCTCGCGATGCTGCGGCCTGATCGATCGATCGAGCGGGTGTATTTGCACCGTGCGCCGATCGACATGCGCAAGCAGATGGATGGGTTGGCTGCGCTGGTAGAAGGCGTGTTGGCGTCGGATCCGTTCTCGGGTGCGCTGTTCGTGTTCATCAACCGCCGCCGCGACAAGCTGAAGATTCTGGCGTGGGATCGCACCGGTTTTATCGTCTGGTACAAGCGCTTGGAGCAGGAGAAGTTCGCCTGGCCGCATCGATCGAACGAGACCACCGTGACACTGAGCGGTGAGCAACTGCGTTGGCTGCTTGATGGCTACGATGTGTTCCGGATGAAGCCGCATCGAGCGCTGCATTTTTCTCACGCGAGCTGATCCTATCGCAGTGATCGTTCGCTACACTTGCGCGCGTGCACGAAGCGCAAGAACAACTCGCACAACTCCAGCAGCACAACGCGCAGCTGCTCGCACAGCTTGCGTTGCTCGAACAAGAGCGCGAGCGCGAGTGTCGCACGCGCGATGAACGCATCGAGGCACTGATCGAGCAGCTGCGCTTATTGAAGGCGCAGCTCTATGGTCGCTCCTCCGAGAAGCGTCCGGCTGAGGAGATCTCCCCCGAGCAAGCGCGGCTGTTGTTCAACGAGGCCGAAGCGATCGCGCACAGCCCTGAAGTCAACAGCGCACCCGAGTCGGTCACGATCCCGGCGCACTCGCGCAAGAAGTCTGGCCGCAAGCCCCTGCCGCAGGACTTGCCGCGCATCGAGATCGTTCATGATCTGCCCGAAGCTCAGAAGCAGTGCAGCCACGATGGCACTACGCTCGAGGTGATCGGGCAGGAAGCCAGCGAGCAGTTGGACTACATCCCAGCGAAGCTGCGGGTGATCCGCCACATTCGGCTGAAGTACGCCTGCCCGTGCTGCCAGCAGGGCGTGAAGCTCGCCCTGGCGCCGATGCAACTGTTTGCCAAGAGCAACGCCACGCCCGGCTTGCTGGCGCAGATCACCACGGCCAAGTACGTCGATGGCACCCCGCTGTATCGCCAAGAGACGCAGTTCGCCCGGATCGGTGTCGATCTGCCGCGGGCCACGATGGCGCGCTGGATGATCCAGTTGGGCGGTGAGCATGTGGTGCCGCTGATCAACCTGATGCACGAACAGATGCTGGCCAGCTCGCTGATCCACATGGACGAGACGGCGGTGCAGGTCCTCAAGAGCGACAAGGCGCCCAGCGCCGATCATTGGATCTGGGTGCGAACGAGCGGGCCGCATGGCCGGCGCATCGTGCTGTACGACTACGACCCCTCTCGTGGGGGCGCCGTGCCGAAGCGGTTGCTCGAGGGATTTAGTGGCGTGCTGCTGACGGATGGCTATGAAGCCTATAGCGCAGCGATCCAAGCCCACGCGCTCACGCATGCCGGTTGCTGGGCGCACGTGCGTCGCAAGTTCGAGGAGGCGCGCAAGGTGCAAGCACAGCCTGACACTCGAGCGCGCATCGCCTTGGATTACATCGGCCGGCTCTACAGCATTGAACAGCAGCTGCGCGAACGTGCAGCGTCGATCAGCGACGAACACCGGCTGCAGATCCGCCGTTCCGAGAGCGCGCCGATCGTGAGCGAACTGCATCGCTGGCTTACCGCGATGAGCAGCGAGGTGCTGCCGCAGAGCGCCTTCGGCAAAGCGATTGCCTATGCGCTGGGACAATGGCCGAAGCTCGTCGTGTTCCTGGATCGAGCCGAAGTGCCGCTCGACAACAATCGCTGCGAGAATGCCATTCGCCCGTTTGTGATCGGACGGAAGAACTGGTTGTTCAGCGACACGCAGGCTGGAGCCACCGCCAGTGCCAATCTGTACTCGTTGATCGAAACAGCGAAAGCCAACGGCATCGAGCCGCATGCGTATCTCACTCGGCTCTACACCACGCTCCCGCACGCAACCTGTCTCGAGCACTTCGAGGCGATGTTGCCGTGGAACGTGAAAGCTGAGTTGAACGCGAGCCGATAACATCGCCGCACGCTGGCATCACATCGGCGTCAGTGGAAGGATGTGGTTGGTGAAGCGATTACTTAGTTACGTGTCCTCTAAGGCATATGAACGCGATATCTGCGCGGCGAATGTACA
>CBJNAT010000610.1:0-2742 GCA_966434585.1 uncultured Gammaproteobacteria bacterium
GTCCCGATCTGCAAGCCGCCGAGCGCGTGACGCTGGCACGACAGTGGCTCGATCGCGTGGGCTTGGACGCTTCTTTCCTGTCGCGGTATCCGCACGAATTGAGCGGTGGCCAATGTCAGCGGATCGCGATTGCACGTGCGTTGATCGGCGCGCCGTCGGTCCTGATCTGCGATGAGGCCGTGAGCGCACTGGATGTATCGATCCAGGCGCAAATCGTGGCGCTGCTGGAGCGCTTGCAGCGTGAATTGCGGCTGTCGCTCCTGTTCATCAGTCACCACCTCGTGCTCGTCAGTCGCCTGGCGCACCGTGTGCTGGTGCTCTACCTCGGCCGCGTGGTCGAGTCCGGCCCGTGTGCCGCACTGTTCAAGCGACCGCTGCATCCATACACGCGGGCCCTGATCGCGGCGGTGCCCGAACCGAATCCGGCGTCCGAGGGCGGCCGTTCACGCGTGAGCTTGGCAGGAGAGTTGCCATCGCCGATAGAGCGTCCGAGCGGCTGCGTGTTCCGTACGCGGTGTCCTATCGCCATTTCGCGATGCGCGGAGCAGGCACCCACACTGGATACGCTGAACGACGGCCGCGCCGTCGCGTGCCACCGATGGCGCGACCTTGCCTGATTCTGCGGTGGGCATCGCACTCTCCTGAAACGGATCTGCTAGGCTCGGCTCACCGTCAAGCCGAGTCACCGTCGATCGCCATGAGCACCCGCAACGTTCGCCCGAGCGCCCATCTCGCCACCGTCCGGTATGAAATCCGCGGCGATCTGGCGCGTCGCGCGCACGAGATGGAACGGGCGGGCTACGACATCGTCCCGCTGAACATCGGCAATCCCGGCGTGTTCGGCTTTCGCACGCCCGAGACGATGCGCCTGGCGATGATCGAAAACCTGCGCGCGAGCGAGGCGTACAGCCATCAGAAGGGCATTTTTCCGGCGCGCGAAGCCATCGTGATGCAACAGCAGAGCCGCGGCGTGCGCGGTGTGAGCGCGGATGATGTCTTCATGGGCAACGGCGTGAGCGAGCTCATCGATCTCGTGCTGCGCGCGTTGCTGTCTACCGACGATGAAGTGCTCGTGCCGAGCCCGGATTATCCATTGTGGACCGCCGCCGTGAATCTCAACCGCGGCAAGGCGGTGCATTATCCCTGTCGGCCCGAGAACAATTTCGAGCCCGACGTGAAAGAGATCGCCGCGCTCATCACGCCACGGACGCGCGCAATCGTCGTCATCAATCCCAACAATCCGACTGGCGCGGTGTATTCGCGAGCCACGCTGGAGGCGATCGCCAAGCTGGCGGAGAAGCATCATCTCGTCGTGTTCTCAGACGAGATCTACGATCAAATCATGTACGACGGCGCCGAGTTCGTGCCGATGGCGACGCTGGTGCACACGACGTCAGGCCTATCGAAGGTTTATCGTGCGTGCGGTTATCGCGTCGGCTGGGCTGTGTTCTCCGGCGATGTCGACCACGCACGCGACTACATGATGGCGGTGGACAAGCTCTCGTCGCTCCGGTTGTGCAGCAACGTGCCGGGCCAATGGGCGGTACAGACCGCGCTCGGGGGCTATCAGAGCATCTATGAGCTGACGCGTCCGGGCGGTCGGCTGTACGAATCGCGCAAAGCCATTCTCGAAGGCGTTGCCCGCAGCAAGTATCTGCAAGTGGTCGCGCCGCGCGGGGCTATCTACGCTTTCGTGGGCGTGCGTCCGGACCTGCTGCCCAGCTTCGATGACGAGCAATTCGCGATGGATCTGCTCGAACACAAACACGTGCTCATCTCCCCGGGCACGAGCTTCAACACGCCGTACAAGACGCACTTTCGGATCACGAACTTGCCGCGAGCTGAAGTGCTCGCCGATGTGTTCACGCGCATCGAAGAGCTGCTCGACAGTTACGCCAACGGCGACGAGCCGGTGACGCGCGCGGCGCCGGAATTGAAGGTGTTGCGGAAATAGCGATGCGTCCGCCTCTTTAGGCTGTGGGCTGTAGGCTGTAGGCTGTAGGTCAGAAAGAACAGCCGTTCCCGGCTCGCTCTCTTATCTGGCTACAGCCTACAGCCTACAGCCTAGTGTCCCTCTTCAAACTCCTCTCCAGCGGCGTTACGGTGCTCACCGCAAGCCGACGCCTTGCGCATGCGTTGAGAACTGCCTACGCAACACACGCTCGTGCGCAGGGTCTTGCGGCGTGGCGAACACCGCTCGTGTTGCCGTGGATCGTTTGGCTGCGACAGCAATGGCTGGAGGCGCGTGTGCACGCAGTCTCGCCGCCGCTTCGTCTGCTGAGCCCCGCGCAATCGCGCTTGCTGTGGGAGCAGATCGTGGCCAACGACGAGGGCGCGCAGGAGCTGCTCAATCCAGCGGAAGCAGCGCGCGTCGCGCAGCGTAGCTGGCGCCGACTCCATGAGTACTTGATCGATATCGAACGGCTGCGCGAGATTGCATCACCGGAAGCGCAAGCGCTGCATGCGTGGTCGCAAGCGTTCTTCCGCCGTTGCGATGCGCTACAAGCCATCGACGAGGCACGGCTCGCGCGTTGGGCGTGGGAACTGGAGTTCATGCCGAGCCAACCGCTTGCCCTTATCGGCTTCGATACGCACGTACCCGCGTTGCAGCGTCTCGTGGATCGCTGGCGCGCGGGAGGTTGGCTGCGCGAGATCGCTGCGCCTGCTCGCGCTGAAGACATTCGCGTGGTGGGGATGCTCGATCGCGAGGCGGAAGTCGTTGCGGCGGCACGCTGGGCGCGT
>CBJNAT010000611.1:0-2737 GCA_966434585.1 uncultured Gammaproteobacteria bacterium
GCACCTGTTTGTTGTCGTTCGGATCGAGGTGGAACCGGCGCATCTCGCGCTTGTCATCCTCGGTCAGTTCGGTGGAGCGGCTACGCCGCGGTGGGGCTGCATCACCGCCACTGCGAGCGCGCGACACTGGCGCACGGCGCTGCTGGCGATGTTCGCGGCCGTCTTCTTCTTCCTCGCCATCCTCGTCCTCGTCCTCGAGATCCACGCCAAACCGCGGAACCGTGACATCGAGGGACGGGAACTTGCGCTTGAGTTCGCGCGCGAGGCGCGTGTAGTGCCCCGGTTGGTTGGGGTCCGAGCCATCGCGGAGCAGCCGACGCTCGATCGCCAAGCACGCTGCGCGCTCAGCTTCGTAGTCTTCATCGTCGAACCAATCGTTCTCTTCGATGAAGCGCTGACCCTTGGGCGTTGGCCCGCCGCCGCGAGAAGTGTCGCGACTGGCGCCCTGGCGCTGCTGCGACTGACGCTGACCGCCTTCACCGCCTTCGCCGCGAACCTTGGCGGTCTGGGCATTCCAGAACTTCGCCTCTTCGCGCGCGATCTCGGCCGTGATGGTGGTCGCTTCGGTGGCTTTGCCGTCATCGAGCGCTTTCTGCAGCTTGTCACGCAGTGCCGCGATCTTTGCCTCGTGCGCCTGCTCATCTGCGCTGACACCACTCGACCCGCCACGGCCGAACTCTGCGCGGAGCCGCTGCTCCATGTCGCGCATCTGCCGTTGGTGCTCGGCCTCCTGATCGGCGAGTTGCTGGTTGAAGCCACGCTTGAGTCGCACGATGCGCTTGCGCATGGCTCGGGATCGATTGATGACGCGATCTTCAGGGTCATCATCGTTTTCGCCCGGGGGCAGTTCTTCCTTGGCACGGCGCTCGATGGCCTTGGACGGATCCGTTTCGTCCAGGTTTACCGTCACGAGCTCGTGCGCCTCAGCTTCGGATACCGGGCGGAATCCTGTGCTGGGTGCATTGGTTTCAGACACGTCGTACTACTCCAGTGATTTGAACTGGGAACGACGCGGAATCTATAGACGCGCTTGCGCGCTAAGAATGGCAGCGGTTGCCAATGGGGTTGGTGGAGACGGGAGGATTCGAACCTCCACGGACGAGCCGACCGCTGATTTACAGTCAGGTGCCCTACCAGTTAGGCGTCGTCTCCGATGTGGTTTCGTGCCGCACCCCGGCGAGGAGCACCCCGCCGGGGGTTGGCTTCATAGCGGTCAGTTTCGGTTTCAGAATCCGCTGAAACATGTCTAGCGCAGATCACGCTACACCCTTCGACGCTGGCTTCGTTCACCGAGCTTCTGACACTCAGCACGGCCCCCAGACGTGGCCTCTCTCGGTCCCTTCATCGTGACTGTTGGGACGGGTACACCTCAGACACTAGAGCCCCACCGACCTTTGCTTCGCGGTATGCGGTGTTCAGATGTGATAGCGAAGGTTACTCGGGTCATCGACCTTCGCAAGCAGTTCGTGGTCCTGCAGGAGAAGGACTTGGCGGCCATCACGGAACTTGATGCGCTGGCCGGTGTAGCGCTGATAGAGCACGTAGTCGCCCACCTTCGGCTTGTCTGTTTCATCAGCGAGGCACAGCCCCGACGACGTGCGCCCGGTGAAGCACAGCGAACCCAACTGCACGATCTTGCCGACCGTGATCATGATCTCCTCGGCTTCACGCGCTGACGAGGCGATCACAATGCCCCCGGAAGTCTCTTCGGGCGGCTCAACAGGCTCAATCATCACGTACCAGAGAATGGCGCGCAGTGGCAGTGGGGGTTCAGTCTTGTTCGTCATCGTTGTGTGCCTGCTTCAAGAGTTCATTGACCAAGGCGACAGTGGCATCGATCTCGGACACTTTGCCAACGGCCTTGCGATACGCATCTGGGTCAAGACCCTTGCCCATCGCCTCCAGGTGCTCCGCGCGGCGCGTAGCAAGACGCTTCAACAGCAGCCGCACGAAAGCCTGGGCATCCACGTCAACAGCGGCCGGACTTCTTGCCCATGTGCGCGCCGGACATCCCCCCGAAACCCTCGCCACGCTTCTGCGCGGCACCTGACACGGTCGCTGGCTTACCGCTGGGCGTGGGTTTCTTCACGCGCGTCTTGTTCACCGGACCATCCGCAATCTGCTTCGGCATCTTCGATCGAGACATCATGGTTGGTACCTCAAGTTACTTGGTCGCCTCTTTGGCGATGCGTTCACGATTATCCGCAGACTTCTGCGTCTGCGTGCCGCCCGACATGGTACGCGCGATGAACTTGAGGAGGGTAGAGAACGACACGCGCTGCTCCTTCGCTGCCTTCGCAAACGATCGCGGCGGGATGTCCTGGGTAGCGATGCCGCGCTTGCGCAGGAACGCTCGAGCGGACTGCACCTCATCGTGGGAGACGGCAACGCTCATCGTTTCAAGTCCTCGTCTGTCCAGCCGAAGAAACGACGCAGGCATTCGTCGGTGAAGAACATCCGATTTGGCACAATGGCGATCGGCATTCCACTGTGGCGAAGCCTCAACTGATGGAGTGCAACGAGAAGACCTTCCAAGGATTCCTCACTCAGTTCGCTATTTTCCGGCCTGACCGGCAGAAACCCGAAAGGGTCGATACCCATAGCTCTATAACCTCAATGGGATCGCCTTCTTTGCGATAAGTAACCCTTGTTCCTGGGATGCACACGCGCGTCCTAACCTTGGTGCGCTCCCCCTCTTCTTCGATCTTGATTCGATCGGCATAGCGCCAAAACAGCA
>CBJNAT010000612.1:0-2736 GCA_966434585.1 uncultured Gammaproteobacteria bacterium
CACCGCGCCGATGACCCGCTTCCAGATCGTAGCGGTCGCGCTGTGCGTCATACTCAATGCACTGGATGGCTTCGATGTGCTGGCCATTACGTTTGCGGCGCCCGGCATTTCGAAGGAATGGAGCTTGGGACCGGGCGCACTGGGGATCGTCATCTCGACGGGTCTCGCCGGCATGATCATCGGCTCCTTGTTCATTGCGCCCTTGGCCGATGTGGTCGGTCGGCGGCTCATTATCATCGCCTGCTTGGTTGCGATGACGGCGGGCATGTTGCTATCGGCTACCGCCGGCGATGTGTACATGCTGGCGGCGTGGCGCGTACTGACCGGAGTGGGCATGGGCGGCATGCTCGCGGCCATTACCGCCATGGCGGCGGAATACGCCAACCTTCGCTACCGCAATCTCGCCGTGAGCATCATGACTGTGGGCTATCCGATGGGTGGTGTGCTCGGCGGCTCGGCGGTCGCGTGGATGCTCCAGTACTACGACTGGCGCTCGGTCTTCGTTTTCGGCGGTGTGGTCTCGGCCGTATTCCTGCCGATCGTGTTGTGGCGACTGCCGGAATCGATCGAGTTTCTGGCGACCAAGCGAGCCCCTGACGCGCTCGAGCGCATCAACACCGTCCTCAAGCGCATGGGCCACTCGACCGTCGCGCAGTTGCCCCCAGTGGTGAGGACCGAACGGGCGCGAGTGTTCGACATTTTCAAGCCGGAGTTGCTACCACGCACCGCGGCCGTCTGCAGCGCCTATTTCCTCCACATGCTCACCTTCTATTACCTGCTCGGCTGGATCCCCACGATCGTCACGAGCATGGGCTTTGCGCCGAGCGCGGGGGCGGGTGTGTCCGTCTGGATGAATCTCGGCGGCATTCTGTCGGGGGCCGTCTTCGGGTATGCCGCGCGCTTCATCGGCCTTAAGACGCTGTCGGCTATTGCCATGCTCACCGGTGCCGCACTCGTCGTGACCTTCGGGCGCTCGCCCCCGGATCTCGCCATGCTGCGCATCCTGGCCTTCATCTTGGGCTTCTTCATGTTCGCAGGCGTCGTTTGCCTGTACGCCGCGTTCGCACGTGTCTTCCCGACGCACGTGCGTGCCACCGGCACAGGCTTCGTCATCGGCATCGGCCGCTTCGGCGGCATGCTGGGTCCGGCCATCGGAGGCTGGCTGATTGCGGCGGGTCTCGGCCGAGCCGACAGTGCGGCGATCATTGCCTTTGGCTCAGTACTCGCCACGTTTGCGATCATGACGCTGCAGTCCTCGCTCGTAGCGGCGCCGGAAGGAAAGGGCGCGGCCGCCCTGAAAAGCTCATCCAAGGCTGCCACGTGATCGCCACGGCGGTTTAGGGAGTCCTTAGCTCTGCTCCTGGAACAGCCGCGCAACCAGCGAGCGCAGCCAACGGTTGCGCTCGTCGTGGTGAAACTTGCGATGCCAGAACTGTTTGAGCTCGATCCGGGGCGGATCGAATGGCAGCCCTACCATGCGCACGGCTGAGGACACGCGTGCGAAATAGCTCGCGAGCGGTTCCGGCAGCGTCACGATCAGATCGGACTGCGCCACGATGATCGGCGCGCTCGCGAAGTGCGGCGTCGTGAGCACGATGCGACGCCGGATCTTGCGGCGAGCGAGATAGCGCTCCATCACTTCCTCGGTACGGCTTTCAGCCCGCACCACGGCGTGCTCCAGCTGCAAGTATTGCTTGAGCGTGAGCTTGTTCGCTGCGAGCGGATGGTTGGCGCGCATCAGGCTCGCGAAAGTGTCCCGAAAGAGGGTCTGCTGGAAGAAGTTGTGCTTTTTCAGATCCGGGAAATGCCCCAGGGCAAGGTCGATGGAGCCTTCCTCCAGAGCCGTAGCGACCTCGCTCGCCGGGACACTGACGGCACGCACGCTGGTTTGTGGCGCGCAGCGTCGCAGCTCCTGCAACAGGGTTGGCAGGAACACGATCTCCCCCACGTCCGACATCGCGAGCCGGATCTCTTTGTGATCGGTGGCCGCATCGAAGGCGGGTGCCACCATGATGTCGGCATCGACTCTACTGAGCACTTCCCGAGCCGAATCGATCAATGCCGCAGCCCTCGGGGTCGGCTGCATGTTGTGTCCCGAGCGCACGAACAGCGGATCGTCAAAAAAGCGACGCAGTCGACTCAAAGCCGTGCTGATCGCCGGCTGGCTCTTGTCCAACAACAAGGCCGCACCGCTGACGCTACGTTTTTCCGCGACCGCGACAAGGACGTACAAGAGATTCAAATCGAGCTTGTCCATGACGGCTGTATCTACGGGATTGATACAGCCAATACAAGCTATTGGATTGGAAAATTCTGCGGCGAGGCAGAGGATGCGAACCATCTGGGGGATCGGTGGAAGCACATTGCAATGCAGCGAGCCGTTCTAACGCTTTCTTGTGCAGACCGCATGGGCATCGTCGCCAGCGTCGCGAGCTTCCTACTCGAGCGCGAATGCAACATCGTGGAGAGCGCTCAGTTCTGCGATCCCACCAACAATCGCTTCTTCATGCGTGTCTGCTTCGATGGCACCGCGTTGCAGGCGGCTGATCTGCGGCGCGAATTCGGCAGCTCGGTCGCAGAGCGCTTCGCCATGCAATGGCACATGCACGACTGCGCCGTGAAACCGCGCCTGCTGCTGATGGTTTCGAAGTTCGGCCACTGTCTCAACGATCTGCTCTATCGCTGGCGTATCGGCGCGCTGCCCGTCGAGATCCCGGCCATCGTCTCCAATCACCG
>CBJNAT010000613.1:0-2735 GCA_966434585.1 uncultured Gammaproteobacteria bacterium
GATGGCGTCGAGATCACCGGCTGGTTCACTGAGGACTTCACGCTGGCCGAGCTGAAGACCCTCCGCGCGAAGGAGCGCATTCCAGCGATTCGTCCCGACAACACGCGTTTCGACGGTCAGTTCCAGGTGCCGACGTTCGAGGAGGTGCTGGAACTCGTCGAGTGCGTGAACGAGGAGCGCGCACGCGCTGCGGCGAGGCAGGGCAAGCGGGTCGAGCCGATCGGCGTGTATCCAGAGACGAAGCATCCGACGTACTTCGATAGCATCGGCCTCTCGCTGGAGGAGCAGCTCGTGCGCACGCTGCACCGTCATGGCTACACGAGCAAGCGCTCGCCGGTGTTCATTCAGTCGTTCGAGGTGGGCAACCTGAAGCAGCTCGGCAAGATGACGCGAGCGCGGCTCGTGCAGCTCATCGACGCGGCGGGCAGGCCCTATGACTTCGTCGCATCCGGCGATCCGCGCACGTATGCCGATCTCGCTTCAGCCGCCGGGTTGAAGGAGATAGCCAAATACGCAGAAGGCGTCGGTCTCAACAAGAATCTGATCATCCCGCGCAAGCCCGACGGCACGCTGGGCACGCCCACTACCGTCGTCAACGATGCGCATGCGGCCGGCTTGTTCGTGCACACCTGGACGATCCGTGCCGAGAACAGCTTTCTGCCGGCTGAGTACCGCATCGGCAGCGACCCCGCCGGCATCGGCGACATGGCGGCGGAAGCCCGCAAATTCCTGGAGGCCGGCGTCGAGGGCTTCTTCACCGATCAGCCGGTGTGGGGAGTGATCGCCCGCGACGCTCACGTGGCGCACTGAAGCTGTCATTCGCCTGGAGTCATCGTCTCCGCAGTCACGACGAACGGAGGGCGGAAAGTGCGCATCAGGGTGCGTCCGATCGAGAATTGCCGCAATTCACCTAAGCAACCTCACGGAAGAAGCGAGTGCACAGCACTCGAGTTGCGGGTAGCCGGTCACAATTCCGTACGACGAGTTACATCCACGCCTCAGTCTGCCGACATCTGCACCAGGCAAGTGCAACGCCTACAGTCAGAAATTCGTCGGGGGAATCGTGAACTCTTTCAGCACCAAACAGCGAATCTTCGGCACGATCGGTCTCACCGTCATCGTCCTTGTGATCGTTGGGTTCGTCGGCTACCGATCCGCGCATCGATTGAATGAGGCGATGGCGTACAACTACGACAATTACTTCATCGCATCCACCTGGATCAGCGAGGCGGTGCTGAAGCAGCGCGCCATCAGCGAGGCCATACAAGGGGCGCAAGTGGCGCGCACCCCCGAAGCTGCTCGGCAGAGCGTCGAGCTGGTCAGAGCGAACCGGGACGAGATCAGTACGCTCGTGGCGAGATACGGCGAGACCGCCATGACCGAAGAGGAGAAACGTCTCTTCGACGCCTTCGTCGCCACTCGCAAGCAAGTGGTCGAGATCAATGAACAGATCTTCGCTGCATTCCAGTCAGGCGATTTCGATCGTTCCGCCGGTTTGATCCTCGGCGAGTTCCGGGTTCGGAATGCGCACGTACTCGACAGTGGGGAAAGCTTGCTGCAGTACATCGCCAAGCACTCGGAGAAGTTGAAGCAGGACTCCGATGCGGCGTTCAAACGCGACATGCACATTCTCGAAGCTGTGATCGCTGCGGGCGCTCTCGTTGCGGCGTTCCTGGGCTGGCTGCTCGCCAGGTCCATCCTCAGCGCACTGCGCCAGGCGATGGAGGTCTCGCATTGCATAGCGCGTGGCGAGCTCGGTCACGCCGTCGCCACCGATCGTCGTGACGAATTCGGCGATCTGCTGCGCTCCCTGCAAGAGATGGATCGCAAGCTCGTCGACGTGGTGTCCGGAGTGCGCAACGGCGCCGACAACGTCGGCTCCGCCGCGCGGCAGATCGCGCAAGGCAACGATGATCTGTCCAGCCGCACGCAAGAGCAGGCCGCCGCGCTGGAAGAGACGGCCTCGAGCATGGAAGAGATGACCGTCACCGTGAAGCAGAATGCCGACAACGCCAAGCAGGCGAATCAGCTCTCCGCTGCCGCGCGTGGGCAGGCAAATGCCGGTGGGGACATCGTGGCTCGTGCCGTGCGCGCGATGAGCGAGATCAACGATGCGAGCCGCAAGATCGCCGACATCATCGGCGTGATCGACGAGATCGCGTTCCAGACGAATCTGCTGGCGTTGAATGCGGCTGTCGAAGCGGCGCGTGCCGGCGAGCAGGGCCGTGGTTTCGCCGTGGTCGCAAGCGAAGTGCGCGCGCTCGCGCAGCGCAGTGCCGCGGCGGCGAAAGAAATCAAGACGCTCATCAACGATTCTGTCGAGAAGGTGCAGGTCGGCACGGGTTATGTGGACCAATCCGGCAAGGCGCTGCACGAGATCGTCGATGCGATCAAGCGCGTCACCGATATCGTCGAAGAGATCGCCGCCGCGAGCCAGGAGCAGGCAACTGGCATCGATCAGGTGAGCAATGCCGTCACCCAAATGGATACGACGACACAGCAGAACGCGGCGCTCGTCGAAGAAGCCTCGGCGGCCAGCAAGGAGATGGAGAACCAGGCCCACGCGCTCGTGCAGCAGGTGAGCTTCTTCCGGATCAGCAGTCACAGCGAGGAGCTGCCGCGTGCCGCGGTGGTTCGATTGGAGCAGCCCGCACGGCGGCCGACGCCAGTTCGAGAAGCAGCATCGCACACGCCGGCGCCCTCGATGGGACGTGCGGTGGGTGATGACTCGACGT
>CBJNAT010000614.1:0-2730 GCA_966434585.1 uncultured Gammaproteobacteria bacterium
CGTCGACGCCTTGGATGCCGGACAGATTGCTGGCGCGGGGTTCGATGTAGCCACAGCCGAGCCCGCACCGAACGATCACCTGCTCGTACGGCTGCTCGATCGGCCGAATTTTATTCTCACCCCCCACATCGCTTGGGCGAGCGACGAAGCCACGCAGGCGCTCGCCGATCAGCTCATCGACAACATCGACGCCTTCATGAGCGGCACGCCGCGTAACGTCGTGACGTAAGACGAAGCATCCTTCGCAATCACGACCTCGTGCGCGCAGCAGTTGCTGTATAGCGAGTTGAATGAGCGGCGGGCGCGCGCCTAAGTCAATCGACTCGATTGACGAGTTCGTCGTCGAGCCCACGAGCAATGCCGTGTTGTTCGGCTACATCATCAGCGACGCAAAACTGAGCGGTACTGTCCGTGTGCGTGACGGCCCTCGTAATGAGGCCCTGAACGTTCCCATCGAAGCCCGCGTGAAGCTATCGGTCCCGGCTAAGGATCGAAGCGCGGTCACGCTCGATGCGTTGTATCGCCGCTTCGCAGTGCTTGCCTGCGATCGACTCGCTGGCGTCGAAACACCGTCCGACGCGATCTCCAATCAGTCGCATCGCTGATCCTCGCGAGCATTTCTCACGCTAGACAGCATTGTCGGATTCATGCGAGGTTAGCTCGCAAGCTCGTTCGAACGGCGCGACAGCCGGTGAGCGAAAAACCCTGGGGAGGTTCCGACGTGAGCGTCGAGACGAAACCGTTTCCTGAAGACATCTTCACTGAGCCGACCAACATCGATGTCGACACGCTGAAGAATCTAGGACCGCTGCGTGGCATCGCCGGCATTTGGCAGGGCACACGTGGACTCGACGTGAAACCCAAAGCAGAGGGCCCGAAGAAGCAGGCCTACGTGGAGCGCATCGAGCTGCAACCGATCGATCCCCAGACGAACGGGCCGCAGCTGCTCTACGGCTTGCGTTACCACACGCATATCGTGAAGCCGGAGCAGGTGAAGACGTATCACGATCAGGTGGGTTACTGGCTGTGGGAGCCGGCGACGAACACCATCATTCACACACTCACGATTCCACGCGGCCAGGTGGCGATGGCGGTCGGCACCGCGGCAGCGGACGCGAAATCTTTCGAGCTCGCGGCCAAGCTGGACGATCCGTGTTTCGGTATCCGCTCGGCACCGTTCATCGAGTCCGCCTTCAAGACGGTGGAGTTCCGCATCAAAGTGACGATCAACGAAGACGGCACCTGGTCGTACGATGAAGACACCGTGCTGCTGATTCGCGGGCGCGCGGAACCATTTCACCATACCGATCGCAATACGCTCACGAAGCTCGCCGAGCCTACGCCGAATCCGCTAGCGAGGTGCTGAAGCGCGTCGAACACCGGCTCATCGAGCGGCGCCGAAAACCTTCCGCGCGAGCGCACCCGCGGCCTTCATCGGGTTGGCCCGAATCGCCTTCTCCTCTTCGGCGATGATCTTGTACACACCCTCGAGCGCTGCCCGTGCGACGTAGGTGTCGATGTTGGCGTCTTCCTTTTTCAGAAGGCCGAGCTGCATGCCTTGGCCGGCGAGCTGATTGTATTTCTGTGCAAGTTCGATACTCGCCGTGTGCTTCTGGACGACGGGTATGAACTTCTGCAGCAGCGGCTCGGCTGTCTTCGCCTTGAAGAACTGTGTCACTGAATCATCCCCGCCCTGCAGGATCTGTTTAGCATCAGCAACCGTCATGGACTTCACGGCATTCAGCAGCAGCGGTTTGGCCTCGGGTACTGCGGCTTCCGCTGCGCGATTCATTGCCGTGATCAGCTCATCGGTTTGCGAACCGAGGCCTGCCATGCGTATGAATCTCTCCGCCTTGGCGAGGCGCGGGGGCAATGGGATCTTCACCTTAGGGTTACCTAGAAAGCCGTCAGGTCGACCGAGTGTGCTCACCGCCTGCGTGGCACCTTGTGTCAGAGCCTGCTTCAGACCGGCCGCAGCGTCGGCATTCGTCAGATCGCTGAGCGACAGTGGCCAGGCGCTCACGCAGAAGCACAGCGCCAGCAGCACCCACGTGTTCTTCAGTTTCATCTTGCGACCTCACGCCGGGACAGAAGGAATGGCCCAGCTGGCATCAAGGCTTTACGCGCCGGCTATCGTATGCAGCCTCATGGCCAGACAATGAAGTCAATCATGACAAGTATCGAGCACATCACCCATACACCGCCGGCGTGGCTGGGCCCGTATGTGCCCGCTCTGGAACGCCTGTTGCGCGCAAATGCCACATCCGTCGCGGCTGCCCTGAATGACCTCCGGCCACAGAGCGAAGCACGGATCCGGTTCGTCCCGCATGAGGACATGCCACGCGATGAGTCCTACGAAGGCTTTATACATCGCACCGGCCACGTCCCGACTCGCGATGATCTGCATGATCTGTTCAACGGACTCGTGTGGCTGACTTATCCGTTGACCAAACGGCGCTTGAATCTCCTGCAGGCGAATGAGATACGCCGGCTCGGTACGAGCGGCCCACGCGGCGCGTTGCGCGATGCGCTCACCGTGTTCGACGAAAATGCAGCGCTGTTACAAGCACCACCCGAGTTGACGGATGCGCTGCGCAGGCGCGACTGGCAAACCGTGTTCATCCATCGGCGGTCGCTGTGGCAGTCAGCGCATGTAGTGCTGTTCGGTCACGCACTGCTGGAGAAGTTGCTGCAACCGCGCAAGGCCATCACGGCGCATGTGTGGGTCGT
>CBJNAT010000615.1:0-2729 GCA_966434585.1 uncultured Gammaproteobacteria bacterium
GTAGCTAGTCGGCTAGTCAGCTAGTCGGCTAGCCAGAATGAAGGGAGCAACCTCTGGCTAGCTGACTAGCCGACTGCCCCGTCTCACTTCTTATCCACCGCCTCATACTCCAGCGTCGGCTGATCGCCCGGGCGGAAGTACAGATACCGGCCGCTCATCTCCTGCAGCGCTCGATCGCGCTCCTCGCGCGTGGCGAACCAGTGCTCCCGTGACCAGTTTTCGCCCACCAGATTTCGGAACGGATCCGAGGATTTCAGACGCACGCGGATTCCATAGGGACGCTGCTCGGGCAGAGGGCGGGCGAGGTTGTGTGGGTGACAAATGCTCATGGGGGCAGGCTGCAGCCATTCAGGGCGGCCGATTGTAAGTAACTGAACCGGCTCGGCACAGTCTTAAATTCGCCGTCCTGCGACAGGTGCATCCGCTTTGGCCCTCCGGTCGCATGCATTGCGTAATTCCGAAGCCTCTCGGAAGTTGCTGCAGGCCATCGAAACCTTTTGTGGGTTGCCCTGATCTCACTTTGCAATCGTCCCAGCTCATTCCATCTCCATGCAGAACAACACGGGAGCTTCACGCATGATCGTTCACACCACCTCCGAGCTTGCAGGTGATGGCCTCAACAACCGAGTGCTGCGCTCGCTCGGCAATGAAACCACCGTCATCAGTGTGCAAGCACCGCGGGTGGATCTGACGCTCGATGACGGCCGGCCCTTCCTCGTTGCCGTGTGGCAGGGGCGGCTGGAGATGCAGATCGGCTCACGAACCCTGGTCGTGGATGAGGACTGCTGGCTGTCGGCGGGCGAGGCGATGGGCGCAAGGCTGCGCGCGAATTCGAACGTTCATCTGACGCTCGTGTTCTTCGAGCCGGCCTGGGCCGAGACGGTACTGCGCGGGCTGATCACACCAGAGGATTACCTGTCCGAGCGCAGCGACACGACGTTCGCGCTGCCCTTCGTTCCGCACCTGATTGCGCACGACAAGAGCGTGACGACGGTGCTGCAGTTCATTCGCCGCCACTGCGAAGCGGGCATCCAGGAGGCTCCGTGGTATGAAGAGCAGCTCGCGTTCCTGCTGGAGCGCATGCTGGCAAGCCATCGGCAGCTGGTTGCACGGTTGCGTGCGATTCCGGCACGCCGCATCGCGACCCGTCGCGAGATCTTGCGCCGCATACTCTTGGCGACCGACTTCATCCACACGTCCTACTCGCAGCCGCTGTCCTTACGCGACATCGCGGGCGCGGCCTGTCTATCGCGACACCACTTCCTCCGCCTGTTCAAGTGCGTCCACAACGTGACGCCCCATGAATACCTGCAGCGCAAGCGCGCGGTCGCCGCGGTGCGTTTGCTGCGTCAGAGCACCTTCGGTGTCGAAGAAGTCGTTCGTCAGGTGGGCTTCGATTCGCGCTCGACGCTGTTTCGTGCGCTGCGCCGGTTCCACGGTGTGACACCACGAGAGTGCCGTCGCGGTGTGGAGCCGCAGGGCGCACGCCCCATGTTCACGGGCGCACCGCAGTTGGCGGCAAGCTAAGAAACACCCTCACCCTGTCCCCTCTCCCGCAACCGGGAGAGGGAACGCCCTCGACGAATGATTGGGCGTTCGCTCTTCACCTCTCCCGGTTGCGGGCGCCGCTCCTGCGCATCCATGCGCCCGCGGCATTCGTACGTCCCTGTACATCGGAGGTCGACGCGTCAGCGGCGGGTGAGGGACAGCTGCGGCAGCAGCTCTTCTTTGAGAGAGCCTTGGTAACGGTTCCTTAGTTGTTGGGTCGCGGCGCGAGCTGCGCAGCAGCCGCAGCGAGCACCCGCTGCACGTCCGCTTCCGTGTAGGGTTTGACGAGGATGCCGAGGGGTTGCGCCTTCTCGGCTCGTTGAGCGAGCGAAGCCTCGGAAGCACCGCTCATCAGCAGCGTGGGTATGCCGTGACGTTCCCGTAACAGGCGAGCGGCTTCGATGCCGTCGCCCTTGCCTGCGAGGCCCACATCCACGAACGCGAGGTCGCTCGGTTGCTGCGCGGCCAGGGAGAGCGCCGATTCGACACTCTCGGCCGTTCCGGTGATCGTGTGGCCGAGGTCCATCAGCACGTCGCTCAAGAACATGCCGACCAGGACTTCATCTTCCACGATCAAGATCCGTAGCATCCGACTGGCCGTTGTGTTCATCGGTATGTGTTTGCTCCCAGCGTTCGGCCCGCGCGCATCGACAGCTCCGTCAAACAGTGCGTAACTTCCGAACGTCACTCAATGTTCCTGATTGCGCAGAGAGCCCTAATCTCAGGGTACCCCGGCGATGCATGGAGGCGTCGATTCCATTTTGGTCCATTTAGGAGGCCCCGATGTTCTCACTGCGGAAGAAGTCCGAAATGCCCGATCCGGCGAATGCGTTGAAGGGCCGATCGCAATCCATGCCCGTGCCCGAGCGGCACTTCGTGAGTGGCCATCCATTGAAGCCGCCGTTTCCGCCCGGGATGCGCACTGCGGTGTTCGGCCTGGGTTGCTTCTGGGGGGCCGAGCGCAAGTTCTGGCAGCAAACGGGTGTCTACACGACAGCCGTTGGCTACGCCGCGGGCTACACACCCAACCCGACGTACGAAGAGGTGTGCACCGGGATGACGGGGCACAACGAGGTCGTGTTCGTCGTGTATGACCCCGCCAAGATTTCTTATGAGCGTCTCCTGCAGGTTTTTTGGGAAGCGCACGATCCAACGCAAGGCATGCGGCAGGGGAACGATGC
>CBJNAT010000616.1:0-2728 GCA_966434585.1 uncultured Gammaproteobacteria bacterium
CTGCGCCGGCTGCTCGCAAGCGCCGGATGGCGGTGCCGCTCGCGCTGGCAGCGAGCGTCTTGGTGGCTGTTGGGGTCATTCGCGTGGCCCCGGAGCTGCAGTCTCGGAGCGCACCCCGCGTGTCATATGAGACTGCCGCAGGGCAAACGCGGGTGCTGCAGTTGAGCGATGGTTCGACGGTGCAGTTGGACGTGGCGACGAAAATCGAAGTGCAGATGCGCTCGGATGAGCGGCGCATCATCCTGAATGCCGGACGCGCCTACTTTAAAGTGGCGCACGACGCCTTGCGGCCCTTTGCTGTGACCGCGCACGATGTGCGCACGGTCGCGTTGGGCACCGAGTTTCAAGTACAGCGCGATGCCGAGCGTACGGTGGTCACACTGACGCACGGCTCCGTGCTGGTTAGCGATGCAACAGCGGAGTCGCCTCTCTGGGAGGAGCGGCTCCTGCCGGGCGATCAAGTGAGAATGTCTGCCGGCGCGAGCGCGCCCGAACGTCGCATCGTCGATCCTGCGAGCGCGACGAGTTGGATGCAGGGACGTCACGTCTTCGATCATACGCCGCTGAACGAAGCTATCGCCGAGGTAAACCTTTACTCCGATCGCAAGTTGCGGTTGGGCGATCCTTCGTTGGCGCAAATGCAGATTGGTGGAAACTTCGCTGCGGGCGATGGCGAGTTGATCGCTGCGTCCATTGCGGCGGCGTTACCGGTCACCCTCGTGGAAGCTGGACCCAAGGAAATCATTCTCTTCCCCCGACACGATACCCTGCATTGAATTTGCCTTATCCCTGGCCCGAGCGATCCGCACGAGCGCGCCATGGCTAAACACCGCAGGAACCTAATTGCGTTCAGCGCTCTTCCGTGGGCCAGAGCGCTGCTCGCGTTGGCGTTTCTGTGCAGCGATCACCTTGCGGCGGCCGAGGAAGCAAAGCACTACCACATCGATGCAAGCTCGCTGAGCGAAGCGCTCCGGCTCTTCTCCGAACAGAGCGGCTTGCAGACGATCTACGACAGCGCACTCCTCAGCGGCAAACGCGCGCGGCCGGTCGACGGCGAGATGACGGCTGAGGAAGTCCTGCGCCGCTTGCTCGCCGCAACCGATCTCGAATGGTTGTATGCGAACCCGACCACGATTGCCGTGCGGCGCAAGTCTGCGTCCGCGCATCAGCACTCAGTGGACGCCATCAGAGACGTACCGCAGACACGTACGAGCGATGGCGTCGCGGTCTTCAGCGATGTGACGGTGCATGGCGATCCACATCGGGTGCTGCCTCAGGCCAGCGCCAGCAGCTTCGGTTTCGTGAAGCCATTACTCGAGACGCCACGCGCGGTGTCGTTCATCAGTGAGGAGACCATCGAGCTGTTTGGCTTGAGCGCCGTGGAGAATCTGCTCCGGGTCGTGCCCGGCGTCTACACCACGACGCGTTTTGGCATCCAAGGCGCAGTCGACATTCGCGCAGTTCCAGCGGATACCTATTTTCGCGGCATGAAGCGCCTGAGCCTGCAAGGACACGGTCGCAGCGTGCTCGCGGCGATGGACAGCATCGAAATCGTTCGGGGTCCGCCTTCGCCGCTGTATGGCATGGGCAAGATCGGCGGCTACACGAACATGGAGCCGAAGTCCGGACGTGCCAAGACGGGTGCGTACCTTCCCGATACGCAGGGCTTCGCGCAGGTTATCGTGGGCGACTACGATCGTCGCGAAGGTTCGTTCGGCGTCGGCGGGCCGCTCGGCCTGGCCGAGCGTCACGATCGTCGCGGCGGTTACTACGTGTACGGACTGCTCGAGGATTCCGGCTCGTACACGGACGGCGTGCCCATCAAGCAGCAAGTGCTGCAGGGCGCCGTGAGCATCGATGACTTCGCAGGCCGCATGCGCCTCGAAAGCGGCGCGAACTATCAGGTGTCGCGCACGGCGGGAGCGCTCACCGGCCGCTTCACTCAAGAACTCGTGGACCAGGGCCGCTATATCCGCGGCACGCCCTTGGTGAATCTGGATGCGAATGGCAACGGGGCGATCGGCTATCTGGAGATGCAACACGGCTCGCCCGTACGCGGCGATTTGAGTGCGTGGAACCAGCCACTCATGCAAACGTATTTGTGGCCGCGCGATGCTCGAGGCCGACCGGTCCCGCTGGATGAAATCCCAAGCGTGCCCGGGATTCCGCAAACACTCTATGACTATCTGGTGCAGCATCCCGAAAGCGACCCGACAGGTCTGCTGCGTGCGCAAGGTGTCGGCGGGCCGTTGCCGCTGTCCGGCCAGGTGCCCATCGGCATGGCCCTCGATCCGCGCACAGTCGGGTACGACACACTCGATCTGCATCGAGCCGCAGCCTTCGAAGAGGAGTTGAAGGCCGAGTTCGTTACGCTCTTCTTCGACCTCATCTACGACAGCGATCCGAATTTCACGGCGAAGAATCAGCTCTTCTTCGATCGCATGGAGCAGTACAAGAACTCGTTGCAGCCGTTCGTGCAGGAACAGAACGTGTACGTGATCGAGGACAAGGTGACGCTCACCCGCCGTTTGGAGCGCCTACCGTCTTGGCTGCGCATCAATGCACTCGCTTCGGCGAATGCCAGGCTGACCGATTCGGAAGGGCGCTCGAGCGGGATCGGTGACTTCTCGACGCATCGCACGGATGCGATGGCGCCCACGTGGGATCCCGATCGCGGCGGTATGACGCCGAACACGACCTTCGCCAGTCCGATCGACAATCCAAATCT
>CBJNAT010000617.1:0-2724 GCA_966434585.1 uncultured Gammaproteobacteria bacterium
ATCATCGCGGGCGCCGGCGGCGCGGCACATCTTCCAGGCATGACGGCTTCAAAAACGTCACTTCCGGTACTCGGCGTGCCCATACAATCGAAGGCGCTCAAAGGCCTCGACTCGCTGCTGTCGATCGTGCAGATGCCGGCGGGCATTCCGGTGGCCACACTGGCCATTGGCACCGCGGGCGCCACCAACGCGGCGCTGCTCGCCGCAGCCATCCTCGCCAACAAATATCCGGCCGTGCACGATGCATTGACCACGTTCCGTCGCGAACAGACCGAGAAGGTTCTGGCGCAGCCGGATCCCAGCGTCTCAACCCCCTCGCATTCATGAAGATCGGCATCATCGGCGCGGGCCAGCTCGGTCGGATGCTGGCGCTCGCAGGCTATCCTTTGGGGCTGCGCTTCGTGTTCTTGGATCAGAGCCCGAACGCGCCTGGCGCGCAGGTCGGGCAAATCGTGCCCGGTGCCTTCGATGATCCTGCGCAGTTGCGAGCGCTGGCTCAGCAGGCGGATCTGATCACCTTCGATGTCGAAAACGTGCCCGTCGAGGCCGTCCAACCGATTGCCGAGATGAAGCCCTTCTACCCACCCGTGAAGGCGCTCGGTGCATCGCAGGATCGGTTGCACGAGAAATCGCTGTTTCGCAGCCTCAAGATTCAGACCGCACCGTTTACGCCCGTGGACAGCCTGTCCGATCTAGTGCATGCCGCAGATCGCATCGGTATCCCAGGCGTATTGAAAACACGGCGGCTCGGCTACGACGGCCGGGGGCAGTCCTATGTGCGTTCGCCTGCGGATATCGAACCGGCATGGCAGGCATTGGGATCCGTACCGCTGATCTACGAGGGCTTCATCGACTTCTCTCGCGAAGTCTCGTTGATCGGCGTACGCAGCACGACGGGCGAAACGGCGTTCTACCCACTGTCCGCCAATACTCATGCGGGCGGCATCCTGCGCTACTCCGCCGCACCTTACCGCAATACAAAGCTTCAGCAGCAGGCACAGAAGCACATGAAGCGGGTGATGAAGGCGCTCGATTACGTCGGCGTGCTCACGATCGAGTTCTTCGTGCAAGGCGGCCGACTCATCGCGAACGAGATGGCGCCGCGCGTCCACAACTCCGGCCACTGGACCATCGAAGGCGCCCGCACCAGCCAGTTCGAAAATCACATTCGGGCGATTCTCGGCTTGCCGCTGGGCAGCACGGAATGCATTGGCCATTCGGCCATGGTGAACTTCATCGGCACCATTCCTGACCTGGCCACCGCGCTGCAGGTCCCCGGCGTGCACTACCACAGTTATGGCAAAGAGCCGCGCCCGAATCGCAAGCTCGGCCACTGTACGATCAACGTGCCGACAGTTGGGGCACGCGATAAGGCGTTGCGCCGATTGATGAAAGTGTGCGCGGTCTGAGAACTCTGTCGCCAAACCGAATCAGGTTTTTTGTACCCGGTCAGGCTCCTTCAGTACACTGGGCTCGAATCGGAACTTTCCGCGCACGGATCCCGTTGCTGGCGAACACGCAAGCCAGCCCCTGACGCCCCATTGCATGTATCTCGAACTGTTCAAATTGGAGGAGCTGCCCTTCCGGCTGACGCCGGACCCGGCCTTCCTGTATCTGTCGAAACACCATGCACGGGCGAAGGCCTACATGGAGTCGACCATCTGGTTCACCGATGGCTTCGTCGTCATCACTGGCGAAATCGGCTCCGGCAAGACCACCCTCATCGAGACCTTCCTGAAGGAGCTCGACAAGGACGTGGTCGTCGCGCAGATCAATCAGACCCAAATCACCGCGACCGAATTCCTGCAGACCTTGCTCGTTCAGTTCGGCTTCCAACCCTTCAAAATGAAGAAAGCCGAGTTGCTCGCGACCTTGAACGATTTTCTCGTCGAGCAATATGCAAACGGCCGGCGTGTGCTGCTCATCGTGGATGAAGCGCAGAATCTCTCGCTGAAAGTGCTCGAAGAGATTCGCCTGCTCTCCGGCGTGGAGACCACGAAGGAGAAGGTACTGCGCATCATCCTCGCAGGTCAGCCTGAGCTGAACGAGAAACTCAACTCGCCGGCGCTGGTACAGCTGACGCAGCGCGTGCGCTTGCGATTTCATCTCACGGCCTTGTCCAAGACCGACACCGCCTTGTACATGCAGCATCGACTCGAAGTCGCAGGCTCGCATGGCCGGCAAATCTTCGAGCCGGATACGTACGGGCTGATCTATCGCTACACAGGTGGCGTGCCGCGTTTGATCAATACGCTCTGCGACACGTCCATGCTCGCTGCGTTTGCACGGGATTCCGATGTCGTGAGCGTGGCAGAAGTCAATACGGCGATCGAAGAACTGCAGTGGCACGAATTCTCCGAGCAAGCGCCCCAGCAGCCACCCGTCTCGATGTCACAGCCACGGCCGGCGCAGCGCGATCGTCGCCCGCTACTGGCGCGCGTGATGATTGCGGTGGACGGCCAGACCAACGATGAGCGCGAGTTGACGCCGGGTCGTTTCATCATTGGGCGTACCCCGGACAACGACCTGCAAATCGACAGCAAGTACGTGAGCCGACATCACTGCCAGATCATCACCTCGCTGCACGCCTCCGTCGTGGAGGACCTGAACAGCACGAACGGCATTTACGTGCGCGGCAAGCGTGTCCGCCGCACGCTACTCAACGACGGCGATGTGATTCAGATCGGCCAGCACGAGATCATGTATTTCGATGAGCGCATGGCA
>CBJNAT010000618.1:0-2720 GCA_966434585.1 uncultured Gammaproteobacteria bacterium
TGTCCGTAATCGTCGATCAGCGTTACGAGTCCGGCAGGTGTATCGACATCGCCGTACTGCTGCAGTCGGCGATCGATACCCTGGAAGTGCAGCAACGCATTCTGGATTGCCGCATCGGTAACGCCGAGCTCCGTGGCAACAGCAATCGCTGCCAGCGAGTTGGGCACATTGTGATGACCCGGCAAGTTCAGCCGCACCTGCAATGCGGGCAGTTGCGGGCGATGCACTTGATAAATAGTTTGCATGCCTGCCCGCTGGATGTCGGTGGCACGCACATCGCAGCCTTCGGACACACCATACGTCAACACAGGCCGACCGATCCGCGTAACAAGACCCGCGGCCACCGGGTCATCGGCACAGATCACCGCGAGCCCATAGAACGGCAGGTTCTGCAGGAAGTCGACGAAGCTCTGCTTCAACCGCTCGAAGTCGCCTTCGTGCGTGCCGAGATGGTCGTTGTCGACGTTGGTGACGATGGCCATCATCGGCTGCAGATGCATGAAGGAGGCATCGCTCTCATCCGCTTCCGCCACGAGGTAGCGGCCTGAACCCAAGCGCGCATTCGCATCCGCACTCTTCAAGCGTCCACCGATGACGAAGGTTGGATCGAGGCCGCCCTCGGCGAGCAGGCTCGCGACCATGCTCGTGGTCGTCGTCTTGCCGTGCGTGCCCGCCACCGCAATCGCGTAACGGAAGCGCATCAACTCACCGAGCATCTGCGCGCGTTGCACGAGCGGTACGCGGTGAGTCTGCGCTTCGAGCACTTCCGGGTTGTCGCTCGCGACGGCGCTCGATACGACGACGACATCCGCACCCGCGACGTTCTGCGCAGCGTGGCCGATGAAGACGGTTGCGCCGAGCGTTTGCAGCCGCTTGGTCGCACTGCTCGCCTTGATGTCGCTGCCCTGCACTTCGTAGCCGAGATTCAGCAACACTTCGGCAATGCCGGCCATGCCGACACCGCCGATGCCGACGAAGTGGATGCGATGGATACGGCGCATGCGATCGTTCATCGCGCACCTCCCGCCACGGCCACGCATGCATCCGCCAGGCGCACGTCGGCATCGGTGATCGCCTGATTGCGCGCCGCGACCGCCATTTGCTGCAACTTCGCGCGCCCCCCTTCGATCAGCTGCTGCAATTCATTGGCGAGACGCTGCGCCGTGAGATCGCGCTCCTGAATCAACAGCGCCGCACCGCTGTTCACGAGGAACTTCGCGTTATGCGTTTGGTGATCGTCGATTGCGGCGGGGAATGGCACGAAGATGGCCGGCAATCCCGCGGCAGCGATTTCGGACACGGTCAACGCGCCCGAGCGGCAGATGACGAGATCGGCAGCCGCATAGGCACCGGCCATGTCATCGATGAACGCACGCACATCGCCTTGCACGCCGTATCGTCGGTACGCTTCGCGTGCTGCGTCGAGATTGCGCTCGCCGGCTTGATGCACGACAGTCGGACGAATGCTTGGATCCAGCAGAGCCAACGCTTCGGGCACGATCGCATTCAAGCGCGCGGCGCCTTGGCTGCCGCCGACCACCAGCACGCGCAGAACACCCTGTCGTTGCGGATACCGCGCTTCTGGCGCCGGCACACCCACGATTTCGCGGCGCACTGGATTGCCGACGGTCGCCGCGCGCACGTTGCCGGGAAAGCTCTTCGGGAACGCTTCGAGCACGCGACGCGCGAAGCGGGCAAGCAAGCGATTCGTCGTGCCTGCAATGGCGTTCTGCTCGTGAATCACGAGCGGCCGACGTGTGAGCCACGCCGCAAATCCACCAGGGCCCGAGACGAAACCGCCGGCGCCGAGCACGACCACCGGATTGCGCTTACGCATCACGGCGAGCGACTGCAGTACGGCTTTCGCAATGTTGAAGGGCGCGGCGAGCAAAGCCGCAGCGCCTTTACCGCGGATCCCGCTCACGGTGATCCATTCGATCGGAATTTGATGCGGCGGCACGAGCTTCGCTTCCATGCCTCGCTGTGTGCCAAGCCACACCGGTTCGAAGCCGCGTTCGCGCAGCACACGCGCTGCGGCCAGCGCGGGAAAGACATGTCCGCCCGTGCCGCCCGCCATGATGAGAACGACGCGCGCGCTCATTCGCTGCGCTCCCGCCGCGAGACGGCCAGCCGACCGGCACAGCTCGCCTCGTGATGCACCCGCATGACGATGCCCAGCCAACCGAGCGTGACGAGGATGCTGGAGCCGCCGTAGGAAATCAGCGGCAACGTGAGTCCCTTGGTGGGCAGGAGCCCTAGATTCACGCCGATGTTGATGAACGACTGCAAGCCGAACCAAATGCCGAAGGCAGCCGCGCAGTACGCTTGGTAGGGCAAGCCCGCATCCGCGGCGCGCTGCGCGATCTGCAACGTGCGCCAGACCAGCGTACCGATGAGCGCGAGCAGTACCACGATGCCTGCCAGCCCGAGCTCTTCCGCCATCACCGCAAAGACGAAGTCCGTGTGCGCTTCCGGCAAATAGAACAGCTTCTGCACGCTCGAGCCGAGGCCTACGCCGAGCCAGTCGCCGCGGCCGATCGCGATCAGCGACTGTGTCAGCTGGAAGCCCGAATTGAACGGATCGTCCCAGGGGCGCATGAACGAGGTGATGCGCTTCATGCGATACGCGGACGTCACCGCCAACAGCGCCAGCGCGCCGATGCCGATCGCCATGAGCACGAAGAAATGCCGCAGCTTCACGCCGGCGAGGAACAGCAGCG
>CBJNAT010000619.1:0-2719 GCA_966434585.1 uncultured Gammaproteobacteria bacterium
TTCGCAGCCACGACCGTCCATGCGCATCGCCACGTTCAACGTCAACAGCATCAATGCTCGCCTCCCCAATGTGCTGCGCTGGTTGCAGCAGACGACGCCTGATGTCGTGTGCCTGCAGGAATTGAAGGCGCCTCAGGAGAAGTTTCCCGAAGCGGCTATTCGCGAAGCGGGCTACGGCGTCATCTGGCATGGGCAGAAGAGCTACAACGGCGTTGCCATTCTCGCGCGCAACGAGGAGCCGGTGGAGATCCGGCGTGCGCTGCCCGGTGACTCCGAGGATGTGCACAGCCGCTATATCGAAGCGACCGTCAAAGGATTATTGATTGGCTGCCTGTACCTACCGAACGGCAATCCCGCGCCGGGCCCGAAGTTCGATTACAAGCTGCGCTGGCTCGAGCGGCTGACCCAGCACGCGGCCGAATTGGCGAGGCGCGATACGCCCGTCGTGCTGGCGGGCGACTACAACGTCATCCCAACCGAGAAAGATGTCTACAAACCGGAGCGCTGGGTGAACGACGCACTCTTTCGCATCGAAACCCGTGAAGCTTACGGCCGGCTCATCTCGCAGGGATGGTTAGATGCGATTCGTCACGTGCATCCCGATGCGCAGATGAATACGTTCTGGGATTTCTTCCGTAATGCGTACGAGCGCGACGCCGGCCTGCGCATCGATCATTTGCTGCTGAACGCTCCCGCCGCCAAGCATCTGAAGAACGCGGGCGTGGATCGAGACGTTCGCGGCTGGGAGAGAGCCAGCGATCACGCGCCGGCGTGGATCGAGCTGGAAAGCTGATATGCCACGCAGCTCCTCGGTCACTGTTTCATCGCGCCAGCACGAAGCTCGGCTCACGCCCGAGCAAGAGCGCTTCCGCTATTTGATCAGAGAGATCGAAGCGGTGCGCAAAGCGCGCGCGGTGTGGGACAAGACCGTGAGCAAGTTCCGCAGCGAGCACACGCAGCGCTTGCAGCCGCTGCGTGCGTCGTTGCGCCAGCTCAGCCGAGACACCGTAACGGCCATCGACGGACTGCTCGAGGAGACGAGCTGGTCGCGCATGGATCGCACAGCACTGCGGCACATCCTGTGTGCCACTGCCGATGCGCTCCTCGCCGGTAATCCGGACGATGCGGTCTTGAAAGAGCTGTTCGACAAGCACAGCGAGGCCAGCTTCGACACGCTCAAGCAAGAAGAGATGCAGTTGCTGAAGGAAGAAGCGGAGGAGCTCACCGGTCTGGATCTCGGCGACGACGCCGACATTCGCACCGAGGAGGAACTCGTGCAGCGGATGTACGAAGAGATGGCCGCGCGCGAAGCCGCAGAGGAGGCGAACCGCTCCGCCCACTCCCGCCGTCGTCGCGAGTCAGCCGCCAGTCAACGCAGCGCAGCGGCAGCACAGTTGGTGAGGCAGTCGCTGCGGGAAATCTATCGCAAGCTCGCGAGCGCGGTGCATCCCGATCGCGAGTCCGATCCCCAGCGGCGCGAAGCAAAAAACGCGTTGATGCAGAAGATCAATCAAGCCTATGCCGCCAACGATCTACTGACGTTGTTGGAAGTGCAAATGGAGATCGGCGAGAGCGATGCGGAGCAGCTCGGCAAGATGAGCTCGCAACGACTCAAACAGTACAACAAGCTGCTCGGCCAGCAGCTTCAGGAGGCAAAGACCGCCCTTAGAGACGCGGAAGCCGCCTTCCGGATGGACTTTGGACTCACCAATTCTGGCGATATCAGGCCGCAGAAGCTCACTCTCATTACTCAGCGCCAGGCGCGCGCAATACGAGAAGAGATCACGCGACAGCGCGAGTTCCTGTCGTTGTTGTCGAACAGAGCGGCGACGAAGCGATGGTTGCGGGAGCAGCGGCGCTACGGTTTCGATGCTGACTTCTGAGCGATCGCCACTCTTGGCGCCACTCATAGCTTCCTTCCGCTCGTCCTGAGCTCGTCGAAGGGGCTCTTGAAGAGGGCTTCGACTTCGCTCAGGTGCACGCCGCATCCGCACTACGTCGGATAGATGTTGATCCCCGCTTTTGGATCCGGCGTCTCTTCGCGCCACCGCACCGAGCCATACGGCCGCTCGAGCCTTCTTCTGATCCGTTTCTGTTCGCCACCCTTGTGAAACGAATCCGCTTTCTCCTGCAGCTCGCGATCGGACAGCGTGAGGCGACTACGCAGGCGCAAATAGTCTGCCCACGTGGGGCAGTGATAACGTTCCGTCCATAGCTCGGGATCGCCAATGTCGCGTGAGATCGACCAATCGAACGCACCGTTGCGCAGCCGGGCTAGTTGGATCTTCAGCATCACGTCGTAGAACTGACGAGCGGCTTCCGGATCGACGCGGTAGTCGAGCTCGATCACGATCGGGCCGCTGCGCGCCGTCAGCCCCAAGGCGACTTCCGGTTCGTTGGTGACGTCGATCATTTCGACTTCGCGTTCGGAGACACGCGGCATTGGGAGAAGCCAGCCGACCAGCGCGCTCGAGGCGAGCGCGATGCCGGAGACCACGAGCGCGGCGGTCAGTCCCCAGTGCGCGGTGAGCTGACCCCAGAGCCATGCGCCGATCGCGAAGCCGCCAGTGAGCGTCGAGTGAAAACAGGCAATGGCGCGCGCGGTGACCCAACGAGGCGCGGACAGTTGCACGGCGACGCTGAGCAGCGCGATGTAGAGCATGAACGCCGCACCCGCCACGGCCAACACCAGCACGGTGAGCATGACGGTGCGACTCAA
>CBJNAT010000620.1:0-2712 GCA_966434585.1 uncultured Gammaproteobacteria bacterium
AGGTTGCGCAGGATCAGCAGGGTTGGAGTTGGGCTCTCGTCTGATGAGACGTGGCGCCGACGCCGACTGCGAACAACGGTGCAACCGGCAGAGACTCTCCCTTGGCGCAGGCGGTTTGTAGCGTGACGAGCAGATCGGGAAGCCCAGCTGCGGCGAGCTTCTGTCCCGCTCGCTCGAATATTTCGCGCTCGTCATCGACCTCGGGTCGAAAGTCGAAAACCAACACTCCGCCCGGACGATGTCCGTTCAACACCAACTCTAGGGACGTATCGAGGCACTCGATGCTGGTCGAGCAGTCGCCTTCTTGTACGGCCTGTGGCCGAGTCAGTGACCTGCTCCGTTGCGCGAACACCCAGTGCCGGGCGATCGGCGTAAGCATCCATCACCAACGCAGCAATTTGTGCCAATCCCAAGTCGGCACGTCGCTTCGCTTCGTTGATCTCCGGCAACGCGGTTATTCCAAACGCGCCACCACTTGTCCGCGTCGGACGGGAACTCGAGCGGTTGCGTACCCTAGTTCATGCAGGTCTGTCGGCGGGAGCGTTTCCACACAGAGCCGAGGTGTTTCGATCCCGCGAAGAGGAGACCTGCGCCGGCGAGTCCGACGCATCCTGTGCTCAGGATCGCCTATCGCAGCCACTGCGCGCCAACTCCGAACGAGTTGAGAAGGTCGCTGAGATAGCCCGTACAGAAGGGCCAAGCACTGCACCGAGCAATCCGGCCGAGCACACGATCCAGGCCGACGTGAACGCGCGCAGATTAGCCGGAACGAGCGACTGCGAGATGGCAGTGAGCGGCGCCAGGAAGCTGTTCAGCAACACGACCAGAGCTCGTTGTCGTAGCCGCCGCTGTTGGCGTTCGATTCGTTGATCGTGGCTTTCAACTTGGCCGTGAAGTTGTAAGTCGGCACGTACATCAATGTGAGTCGCGCGCCCTTGCGCTCGGCCTGTGGCAACTCGCGATCAGGCTCGGGCGCGTTATGACGTCACCGTCCCGCCGCTGCCGCGAACGGTTGGGGCGAGTACCGCGCGCCGGCCGTGTTCATGGACGAGTTGATGGATGTCTATTCGTTCAACAACCATGCACTGCTGCGATTTCATGAAATCGTGACAGCCAGCGAAAGCCGCGGATACGAATGAACTAGCCAATGTCGAGCGCTTCGCGCGATGATGCGATTCGCCACGTGAACGACTCACGACAGCTTCGGCACGCTGCTCAGAGACCCTTGAATACCGGAGTGCGTTTCTCGAAGAAAGCGCGAGCCGCTTCCTTGTGATCGAGCGTCGCCGACGCGCGTGTCTGAAATTGTGCCTCGAGATCGAGCACTTGTTCGAGCGTGCCGCTCTCGGCCGCGATCAGTGTTCTCTTCATGTAACGATGCGCGATGGGCGGCCCCTCGGCGAGTCTGCGTGCGAGTGCAGCTGTCTGCATCTCTAGTTCTTCGGCCTTGACGAGTTGGGTGACCAAGCCGATCCGTTCTGCTTTGGCTGCGTCGATCTTGTCCCCCAGCAGATACAGCTCGCGCGCCTTCATCGGTCCGATGAGTTGCGTCAGAAAATAGGCGCCGCCGTAATCTCCGGACAGACCGACGTTCACGAATGCGCTCGAAAATGTCGCGCCTTCCGCCACCATTCGCAAATCGCAAGCGGCTGCGAGACACAATCCCGCACCGGCGGCTGCACCGTGCACGCTGGCCACGGTCGGCTTCGGCATCTGATGCAGAATCCTCGCGGCTTCCATGCACTCGCGTAGCCAACTCACCCTGGCCTCGTGACCATCCGGCCCGCGTTTCGCAGCTCGCTCCTGTTCGGTCGCGAGCTGCGCAGCGGTCTTTTCAGTTTTGTCCTTGTCGCCACCGCCGATATCGCCGCCTGCACAGAACGCGCGGCCCGCACCGTTGAGCACGACACAGCCGACGCGCGCGTCTTCGGCCGCGTCTTTCGTCGCCTCGAGAAGCGCACGCATCAGTCCTGCGTTGAGCGCGTTCAACCGTTCCGGACGATTCAAGGTGAGCGTCAGCACGCGGCCGTCGAGCCGCTGCAACAGAGGGCCTTCGCTCATGACCAAACAAGCTCGAGGGAATGCAGTCCCATAACGATACCCGGCCGTGATCCGGGCTTGAAACCCGGTGCGAGTCGAAAGCGTGGCATGCGCTGTAGCCATTCTTGTAGAAATATCTTGAGCTCCATGCGCGCCAGCCACATACCGGCGCATATATGCGGGCCCGTGTTGAAGGCAACATGGGCTACGCGATTTCGATCTAGATCAAGTTGTTCTGGATTCGGTGTCGAGCGGTCATCGAGACTGGCGGCAGTGAGACTGCCGATCACCATGTCCCCCGCCTTCATGTGTACTCCTGCAAACTGCATGTCCGTGGTCAGAAGGCGGCCAGTGTTGACGAACGCGTAGCGGCGCAAGAATTCTTCGATAGCCGCCGGAATTGTTTCGGGCGAATGGCGTAAGCGCTCCTGAACATCCTCATGCTCGGCGAGATGTCTGGCGATGAAACCCATCGCGTTAGTGACGGTATCCAGACCGGCAAGGAATAGCAGATTGCACATCGCGAGGACGCGCTCGAACTTGAGCGGCTGCCCATCCATCGTCGCGCGCAGCAGCTTACTGATCGGGTCGTCACCTGGTGCCGCCTGCCGTTCCTGGATGAGTTGCGTCAAGTACTCGGTAAGCGCCATGTGCGCAGGAATGCGTGCCTCA
>CBJNAT010000621.1:0-2703 GCA_966434585.1 uncultured Gammaproteobacteria bacterium
GACGAGCTCGCCGACCGGCTGTACACCTCGTCGTACTCTGTAGCACGACCGCCTCGTGGAGTGGAAGACCGAACATGGACGATCCTTTGACCTTGGCCGAGCGCCTCGATTTCGACCGCATCGTGAGCAATGCCGCGGTCATGGGTTGGCTCGCACCGAACCAGCAACTCGAAATCAAGCCGACACGCAACACCGTGGTGGTTCGCTCGATCGGGTGCTGCACGCACGAACGCACCTATCCTCGGACTCGCAACTGGCTGTTCGAACTCCTGCAGGATCTCGCGCACGGCGAATGGCACGCGGGTGAAACGGCTACTGCCGCAGCGGCCCTCACCCGCCGCTGCCGCATCGACCTCTCCCGCAACCGGGAGAGGTGACAAGAATTCGCCGCTCTACTTCATCGAGCGCGTCCCCTCTCCCGGTTGCGGGAGAGGGACAGGGTGAGGGTGTCTCTTCGACTAGTACTTCACATCGCCGTGAATGACGCGTGGCGCGTCGGTCACCGTCGGCTTCGTACCGATGTAAATGTCTGAGCTCGCGTTGCTGGGATCCTTGAGATCCGCCGCGGTCGGCAACGTGAGACCGGTGGACAGCGCGAGTCCCGCATTGGTGCAGACGCTCAAGTCCTTGCGCGCAAATCGAATCTCGCGTTCCAACCACTTCACCAAGTACTCGCCGGAGTCGCCGCTCACTCGACCCACGACCGAGTCGAACGGAATCATGAACGCGGCCACGTACCGTGAGCTCTGATCCGAACAGTCGACCGGCAGATTGGTCGAGCGCGAAACGCACTTGCCGGGAATGCCCCACAGGTCGCCGAAGCCACCGTACTGAAGCACGAGCGTCTGGCCGGCAAACTCGCCGTACGCAGAGCTGTTCGGCACGACGAAGTTCACGTTCAACGGCGGATCGAACGCGACGAACTGGCTGTTCGCGTCCTTCACGGCCGCGAACTGATTCCACGGCTGCGCGCCCGTCTCCCACTGATAGTAGACGTCCAGCTCGTTCACCTTGTTGTCACAGTACGTGCCTGAGTTGGCAGCGCACTCGGCTGCGGCCAACGAGGTGAACAGGCGACCGGTGCGCACGCCGTGCTGATACTGCGGGTGGAAACGCAGCGCTTCAGCGTCAGTGAACACGACCTCCTGATTCGCAGGATCCTTGAGCAGCGCCGTGCTCGCATCCGTTTGATACGTGATCACATCGGCCGGCTGCGTCGGGTTCCAGTTGTTGAAGCTCGTTGGCACGAACGGCGAGTCGCCACCCGAACCGAAGAAGCTCGCCATGCTGTCCGCCGTCGGGCAGTCGCGCAGGCAGTACAGCGTCGCAGGCATCTGCGACGGATAGACGAGGTCCTGCGTGCGGTAGACGACCTGCGTGGTTGCGGAGTCGACGTTGATCGCGCCTTGCAGGTTGATGAACACCTCGCCACCGAGCGACTGCGACCAACCCGGCACGCCGCCCATCGACTGCCAGAACGACACGGGCACCGACTCTTCCTGCGGCAACGCCGAGACGAAGCAGCCGTTCTGGCCGCAGTTCATCTGACCCGTGACCTTGAACACGGCGTTTACGTCATCCCAGTACAACTCGTACTGCATGTTCGGCTGCGCGCCCGCGAAGAACGAGCCCGCGTCGTTGCCGATGAACGTGGTGAACTTGACACGGTCGATGCTCGCAAGCGTGCGCGTGTGGCGCGTGTACTTCATCAGCTTGCCCGACGCCTTCATCACGCTGTACTCGGTCTTCGTTGGCGCCGAGCCCGAGCTGTAATCCACTTTCTGCACCGTACTGCCATTCGAAAGTGCATCCATGGCCTCAGGCGGCAGCGACAGGCCGTAGTAGCCGAGGTAGCCATGGTAAGTCTGGCTGCCGTCGCTGAACTCGATCGGGAAACCGGAGTTGCGCTCGATGCGCTCACCCGTGTCGGCGTCGTAAAGGCCATAGCGCCACACCGAGAAACCGGTCGCGGGATCGGACGCGTCACGCGTGAAGCACTGGTCCGTGTTGCCGTCGGAGCGGCGGAATAACGAAGCGTTGTATGCGAAGTCGTACTCCGCTTGCTCCCACGGGCTGTCGATCTGCAGACGGCCGCTGCCGCTCGTCGTGCCGCTTGCGTTCAGACGCAACGCCTTAGTGGCCGCACCGTTGCCGGTGTCGCCTTCGTTCTCGTAGTACGTCACACCGGTATCGCTGCCTTCGAGAAAGCCATTCATCATGCAGCCCGGCATGCCTTCAGCCGTGCCGCAGTAATCGACACGGAAGATTCCGTACGGATTGGTCTCGCTCGGGGCCTGGCTCGCGCTCAAGTGCACGAGGATCTCCATGGCGTGACCTTCCTCTTCGTCCGTGATCCAGACTTTTCCGATCATCGGATCGTCGTTCGACGCGCGCGTGGAGTTCACGACCGCATTCAAATAGCTCGCGCCCGAGCTCGAGCCGCTCGAACGCGCCTCCTGATCGCA
This sequence comes from uncultured Gammaproteobacteria bacterium, assembly GCA_966434585.1. Taxonomy (GTDB): domain Bacteria; phylum Pseudomonadota; class Gammaproteobacteria; order Steroidobacterales; family Steroidobacteraceae; genus DATELY01. Next base: position 2,466 of record CBJNAT010000621.1, read on the forward strand.
CTTCGTCTGATCGACAAGCGCGTTGTACGGCCCATCGTTCACGAGTGCATCGGCGCGCAACGCGGACATGATGCACGTGATCATGTTGACTTGGCCGATGCCGCGCGAGGTTTCATCCTCGACGTAGCTGTTTTGCGGATCGGTCGCGTAGCTCGAGCTCGAGCTGGGCGCGGCGGCCGCGAGCGTCGCATGAACGAGGCTCGCCAGCAGAGAGACGGAATAGCGATGGGCAATGCGC
>CBJNAT010000622.1:0-2703 GCA_966434585.1 uncultured Gammaproteobacteria bacterium
ATCCGAAACTCAGTCGCCGCGCTTTCTATGCGCAACGCGAGCAGCGCCGCTGGACGGGAATCCAGCGCTGTTGCTGAAAATGCCCTGAGATCACCCCTCACAGGGGAAACCCAAGCACCTGCACGGCAAGCAGCGACTGTTCGATGGGTGGACGTTTGCTAACGTTGCTCAGGGTTAGAAATCAGGAGGATTTATGAGTCTCATCGCTGTGTTCTTCATCGTGACGGTCGTGGTCGGCCTCGTGCTGGTTGCCAGGATCTGAGCACCGGTCGCACACTGAAATTGAGCGGGCCCCCGATGGCCCGCTTGGGCGTTTTTGAGTGTCCCGTCGATATTCTGCAAATAAAACTGTCGGAGCGTTTGACACTTCTCGCCCACGCCGTGTAATTACGCTCGCGATTTCAAACATTCGCGGAGGTCGAGAACATGGCGTTGTGGAACGACAAGTCCAAGGAATCCGAAAAGAGCGCTGCCCCCGCCTCGCCACCTCCGATCCGCGAGGTTGAGCGGCCCGCTCCAGCACCCGCACCCGCCGCTTCTTTCGAAGCAGCCCGTAACACTGCCCGCCCCGCTCCTGAAGCGAAGGAATCGGTCATTGCCGCCGGCCTCACCATCGAAGGCAAGATCGAAGGCTCGGGCCACGTCCGGATCTCCGGCAGCTTCAAAGGCGACGTCCACGTCCAGGGCAACCTGACGATCGACTCCGGCGCGAAGGTCACCGGCGGTGTGCGCGCGCAGACGGTCGTCATCGGCGGCGAGCTGGAAGGCAACATCGATGCGGCCTCCCGTGTCGAACTGCTACAGACCGGCATCCTGAACGGTGATCTCAAAGCTGGCTCTCTCACCGTTGCCGCGGGCTCGCGCATGCGCGGCCGCGTCGAATTTGGTTGGGATGAGAAAGCTGCTCGCGCCACCTCGGCGGCATGAGCACACCACGCACGGCCACGCCGGGTAAGACCCGGCCGTGCCCGCACTGCAAGGCGCTCATTCTGGAGAGCGCCAGCATCTGCCCTGCGTGCAATCATCACCTGCGGTTCGATCCCAAGGCCGTCGCCGAAAGACGCCAGCAAGCCACACAAACACCGTTGCGTGTGGAAGGCACGTTCAAGCATCCGAACGTCGGCGAGTCCTGGGAATATTCAGTCGTCGTTTCGATTCGTAACGAGCGCGGCGAGGAACTCGCCCGCAAAGTCGTCGGCGTCGGCGCGTTGTCAGCCAACGAGGCGCGCAGCTTCACGCTGTCCGTCGACGTCTATGCCCCTCCGGGCGGGACCACCCCACCCCGCTCGCGATAAGTCGGCTCGCCGTTGAAGCGCTGAGCTTCCGCGCCTTTCACCGGGCCGATTCTCGCGCGATCACTCACGTGCAGCTTCACTTCCTGATCGAATGTGAGCGTGCCGCTCACGACCGCCCCGGGACCGATCACTACCGTGGGCGTCCGACGTGTCCAGTTGAATAGGCTGAAACTGGGCTTTTTCACATGGATACTGCTGACGCGCGCATCGGGCCCGATCTCAATATCGCCGCGAACCGTTGTGATGTCGCCGCTCGCGGCGCCGCGACCGAGCGTTAGATGCCCGTTCTCGGTTTCGAGTCGTCCACTCACCTGTGCGTTCGCCCCGAGCTTGATCGCGCCATTGACGGTTTTAACGCCGCCTTTCACGACGGTCGCTTCACCGAGCGTCACTTCGCCATTGACGGTCTCGATTCCGCTGGTACTGGCACCCGCGCCGATAACCACAGCGCCGTTCACCGTTTCCAGCTGCCCGGCGCGCGTGCGCTCTGCGAGCGATATCTGCCCGTTGACCGTCTCCACGGCGCCGACCGTGGCATTTGCGGCGATGAAGATCCCGCCGTTCACCGTCGACAGCTTGCCCGCGGTCTGACCGGCCTCGATGCGGATCGAACCGTTGACCTTCTCAATGTCCTCCGCAGCCGCTGCGGGCTGCAGCCACGCCAACGTCAGCAAGCAAAGCAACACTCTCATAGCAACTGCTCCAGCAGCTTAAGGGTCGTGATCCCTTAGACGCGGCAGAGTAGCCGTAGGGTTGCGTGTATTACAGAGACTGCTCCAGCTGCTTGATGGAGCGAGCGATATTCTTCCGGGCAGGCTTTTCGTAGCGCTCCTGGAAGTGGGGAGTCGCGTAGATGGCGGCGCGGCTCAGGAATGAATTCAGGAGCTGGATGCGGTTGCGGACGAAGCGCTTGCGGCCGACCCACCAATACTCGCGCCGTACCTGCTGTTCGAATTCGTCGTACACCGGTTCGGCTTCACCGAGAATCGCCATGTCGATGTCGACCACGTACGCCATGTCGCCGGTGAGCGGCGCCTCGCCATGCTTGGTCGCCAAGACATAGCTCGCCACGCGCGCGGCGGTCTCGTCAGTCGCCCCCGCCTTCACCAGCGCCTCGCGCGCCCACTGAGCACTGCGCTCCTCGTTGTCGCGCCGGAATGTGCGATAGACGGCATCATGGAACCAGAGCGCCAGCTCGACCATCGCGGGCTCTGCCAGATGCGGTCGCGCCGACTCGAGCTCGCGCAGACAAGCTTCGAGATGTGTGACGGTGTGGTAGTGACGGCTGCGGCTGCGATAAGCAGAGATCAGCTGGCGATAGATGATGGCGTTGCCGCCCGCACCAACGGCTTCGCAGGCCGCTTGCCAACGCTGCAGGCTCGCGACCGGTAGTCGTCGCCCCGCGCGC
>CBJNAT010000623.1:0-2701 GCA_966434585.1 uncultured Gammaproteobacteria bacterium
GGGTATCAGCACCAACGATGGCAGTCAGAATCTGCAGCAGGGAGCAGACGCGGTTGGAACGAACACCGCGCTCGGCACGACAGGCCTCGACATTCGTCAGGTGTTCATGACCATCGGCAACGAACGGATGGGCACGTTGAAGCTCGGACGCGACATCGGATTGTTCGGCGCGGACGCCATTCTCAACGACATGACTTTGCCGGGCGTCGGCGCCGGAAACACCAACTACGCTTCACCCGCGAATACATCGCTGGGCTCCATCGGCCTCGGCTACATCTACACCGACTGGCTCGGGCAGATCACGTACACGACGCCCGACTTCAGTGGCTTCAAATTGTCCATCGGCATTTTCGATCCGCTCGAGCCGCTGCTGCAGGGCGTTCCGACACCTGAGAGCAGTCCGGGTTTCCACGGCAAGGTTGCATTCACGAGTGGTCCAGTCTATGTCTCGGCGACCTACATCGCGCAGCAGCATGAAGGTCCGACGCCTGGCACCGACTTCGACAGCAGCGGTTTCGATGTCGGGGGCAAGTTTACGTTCGGAGGTTTCGAGATTCTGGGCTGGTACTACCAAGGCGAGGGCATGGGCACCACAGGGCTGTATGTGTTCGGCGCAGATGCTTTTGGCAACGAGCGGGACTCCGACGGTTTTCTCGCGCAGATCACGTACAAGTTCGGCGACACCAAACTGGGCGTGAACTACGGCGAGAGCAATCTGGATCTAGCCTCAGGTGAAGTGAACCCAACGCTGGTCGAAAGCAACAGCAAGTACACTGTCGGTGTGTATCACTCGTTGACGGAGAACTTCACTCTGCTCGCGGAGTTTACGGACACCACTGCCGAAGCTCACAACGGGCAAGAGAACGAGAGCAACAATTTCAATATCGGTGCGTACATGTCGTTCTGACGAAAACGGACAACGGGCTACAGGCTACAGGAAATGCTGATGCACCCATGCTTCTCTGGCCGTAGCCCGTTGCCCGTAGCCCGTCGCCTTTCATCACTGACTGCATGGTTCGCAGTCACGCTCTGCATTGTAGGCGGCGCCGCAGCGCAAGCAGAGCGCGCCTATGTATCCAACGAAGACGGCCAGAGCGTGACCGTGCTGGATACAGCCAAGGATGAGCCTGTCGCCACGATTCCAGTCGGTAAACGTCCGCGTGGCATGAAGCTCAATCGTGACGGCTCGAGACTTTTCGTTGCGGTGAGCGGATTGCCTAAGTGTCCGCCGACGGTGCCCGATGAAGAGTGTGCGAAGCTCGAACGTGATCTGAAGGCGGATGGCGTTGCAATCGTCGACACGGCAGCGCTGAAACTCATCAACGTGTTGGCGGCGGGATCCGATCCGGAGCAGTTCGATCTCAGCGCCGACGGGAAGCGACTCTTCGTGGCAAACGAGGACGCCGCGACCACATCGGTCCTTGATCTCGACAGCGGCAAGGTGACTGCTCGCATTGCGGTCGGACGCGAGCCGGAAGGCGTGGTCGTATCCCCTAATGGGCAGTGGGTGCTGGTCACGAACGAATCCGACAACTCCATCTCGGTCATCGATACCCACACGCTCAAGGTCGTGAACTCCATCGTCGTAGGGAAGCGGCCACGCGATCTCGCGTTCACACCCGACAGCCGCACCGCATTCGTGTCGGGTGAGTTCGACGCTTCGCTCTATCGCATTGGGGTACCGGAAGGAAAACCCGTGGAGCGGGTGCTACAGCTGCGTAAGGAGGCGCGTCCGATGGCTGTCGTGCTCGATGCACCGCGAGATCGTCTTTACATGAGTACGGGCCGCGGCGGCACCGTTGCGATCGTGGACGTGCGCGGGCCGAAATTGCTGACCGAAGTGAAGGTTGGAACGAGGCCGTGGGGTATTGCTCTGTCGAGCGACGGACGCCGGTTGTATACCGCCAACGGGCCATCGAACGATGTCAGCGTCATCGACACTGCCACGTTGCGCACGGTGAAAACCATTCCCGTTGGCCGTTCACCCTGGGGAGTGGTGATCGGGCCGGAGCCTAACAAGGGCCCTTCGACGAGCTCAGGGCGCACGGAGTGAATCACCGCAGCCGTTTCACAACCCACATTCGCGTCGCGCGGCCGCTTCCGTCTCCTTGAAGAGCTGCGCCGACTTCTTCGCTCCCTCCGAGTCGCGAAATACCCCGCCTCGATCGCCTCCCAGGCCAGAGTACCTCGCGTACGTAGAAGCCTCTACGAACTCCTCGTAGCTGAGCGACATCGCGATGCGATCGATCACACATGAGCATTGGTAAATGTTCGCGAGCTGGCCACGACTCGTGCCAACGCATTCGTTCACGTACTCGACGCGTGCTTGCGTCGGGTAGTCGTGCATGGTGGGTTCGCTCGCCACAGGCGTCGGCGAAGCGCCGAGAAGAATAGCGCTGCCTAGCACGACCGCGGTGCTCGCATGGTATAAGCGTTGCATTGTCATGGGTGATCTCGCTTTGTAGTCCCGCTACTTGCACGCAGCGGGCCAAGCTCATCTGTAGGTTGTTCAGTGGACAACATCGGGGGAATGGTATGAAAGCTCAATGTCACTCCGTTCGAGTGAGTTTGGCGGCAGCCGTTGCGGCGGCTCTTTGCGGCCCGGCCTTGGCGACCGACACCGAGCAAGCTATGACAAAGCCGTCGCATTGGGCCGCGCAGGCCGGCGACTACTCGAACCATCGTTACAGCACGCTCAATC
>CBJNAT010000624.1:0-2699 GCA_966434585.1 uncultured Gammaproteobacteria bacterium
CTCTCACGGCCAACAGCTCTACGATCTCGATCGCGTCGAAGTATTGCGCGGACCTCAAGGAACACTCTATGGCCGCAACACGACGGGCGGCGCCATCAGCTTCTTCACGAAGCACCCTTCGTTGAGCGGTTCCGAAGGTTATCTGATGCTAGGGTACGCGAACTACGACACCCGCAGCGTAGAAGGTGCTGCCGAAGCCACACTCGTTCCGGACGTTCTGGGTGTGCGGGTCGCGGGCACGCTCTCCAAGGGCGATGGCTGGTTGGAAAACCCTGCGCAAGGGGGGCGCGACGTCGGCACCACCAACAACCGCGCGTTGCGCTTCTCCGCTCGCTGGGCGCCGACGGACGCACTGGACATCACCGCGAAACTCTTCGTGGCGCGCGACAACCCGCTCGCCGCGAACGCGTACGCCGAAGGCCAGTTGGGCGGTGGACGCGATGCACTGGGTTACTCGCGACATGATCCGGCACAGAACGGCGGCCGCGCACTGCACGAAGACGAAGTGGCCGCTGAGAGCGGCGGGCACTACTACTCGCACGCGAAAGGCGGCTCGCTCTCGATTAAGTACGAGTTGAACGATCGCCTGTCGTTCACATCGATCACCGGCTACGACAAGGGCATTTATCGGAACTCGCCACTCGATTGCGATGGCTCGCCGAACGATCTGTGCTCCATTCGCTACGACTCGCGCAGCGACAACTTCAATCAGGATCTGCGGTTGAACTTCGATGGCGAGCGGCTGCGTGCCGTGGGCGGCGTGTACTACGGCATCGACAAGGTTCGCACCGTCAATGAGCCGGATTTCTTCGGCGCCTTGCGACCGCTGTTGCTCGGGGCAGGACTGCCGGGCAGCTACGGTAATACGGCCATTGCGACACCGGATTCGATCGGCGTCTTGCCGGCCTTTGCGCTCAACCCGGCATTGACGCCGAGCGATCCTGGTTTTTGCGCGCCGGTCGTGATCAATCCCAATGGGTTCCTCGATGCGCGTTCACTGGCCGCTTTGCAAACGGACATGGCGATCGACAACAGAGCCGGAGGCGGTGCGTATTCGGCAGGCTGCGCGGCCGCGGGCGCGCCGCCGTTCGGTCCCATCCTGGGCGAGCAACGCTTCACGGTGAAGCGGCCATCCACAGCGATCTACGCGGACGTGAGCTATGACGTTACCGACGCACTGACACTCAGTGCCGGTCTGCGATACACGGATGACAAGGTGAAGTATCAAAACGGCCGCACGGTCATTTACGACCTGTCGGGCCAGAACATCCTCGCGAGCACGATTCCTTACAGCTACCCATACAACCCGAATCTGCCTGCGGTGCAGCTGTCGAACTCCGCCCAGAAAGTCACGGGCCGGCTGAATGCGAGTTATCGCTTCACGGACGACGTGATGGGCTATGTGAACTTCTCGAAGGGCTATCGCAGCGGCAGCTACAACGGCCTCGCCTATCAAGGCCTGAACCAGGTTTATTACATCGAGCCCGAACTCGTGAACGCGTACGAGGCCGGTATCAAGAGCAGGTTCTGGGACAACCGTGCACAGCTCAACGCGGCAGCGTTTTACTACGACTACTCGAATCAGCAGTTCACACAAGTCATCGGTGCCACCACGTTCACACGCAGTGGCGATGGTCGTCTGTACGGTGCAGAAGGCGAGCTCACGCTGCAAGCGTCGCGAGACTTGCGTCTTGATGCATCGGTCGGCCTCCTGAAAACGAAGTACAAGGGCAACGAGATCGACCCGACGAATCCGAGCAGCGCCACGATGGGCATCAACGGCAATCCATTCCCCAACGCGCCGAAGGTGACGTTCTCCGCAGGCTTCGACTGGAACGTGCTGGACCGTGGCGACAACAAGCTGACGCTGCGCGGCGAGACCTCCTACATGGGCAAGTACTACTTCGATCCGTTCAAGAACTACTGCCAAGCCCCGTGCGATCAGCCAGCAGCCGGCTTCAACATCCTGCAGGCCGGCCCCTCGATCGCGTGCGGCAATCCCAGTTACTGGCTCGTCAATGCACGGCTCTCCTACGACACGCCTAAGTGGTCGGTCGCGGCCTGGGGCAAGAATCTCACTGACAAGTTCTATTACACGTACGGACTGAACATCAACGTGTTCGGGCTCGACTACCTGAACCGAGGTTCGCCGCGCACGTATGGCGTCGAGCTCACGACTCGGTTCTGAGGTTTTCCCATGAGAGGCTTGAAGGACAAAGTCGTCATCGTGACGGGCGCCGCGCGCGGCGTCGGCCGCGCAACCGCCACGGCATTCGCCGCAGCGGGCTCCATCGTGATCGCGACGGATCTTCTGCTCGATGAAGTGGGAGCGCTCGCGAGCGAGCTGCGCGCCGGTGGTGCTCGAGTCGAGGCGATCAGGCAGGACGTCACGAGTGCTGCCGAGTGGCGCGCGCTGTTCGACAGCGTTGTCGCCAAACACGGCCGCGTGGACATTCTCATCAACAACGCGGGCATGGCGCGCATCGGCACGATCGAGACTGCCAGTCTCGAGGACTGGCGTCGCACTAACGAGGTCAATGTCGAAAGCGTGTTCCTCGGTACGCAAGCGGCGATCGCCGCGATGAAGAGTCGTGGCGGCGCCATCGTGAACGTCGCTGCGATCGCTGGACGAGTTGCCGAGCACCGTCTTGCGGCTTACAACACATCGAAGGGCGCCGTGCGTCTTCTGACGATGAATG
>CBJNAT010000625.1:0-2687 GCA_966434585.1 uncultured Gammaproteobacteria bacterium
CTCGCGGACATGGGCAGTGCCATGCGCTCTCGGATTTCGGCCAGCGGCTTGGATCCAGCACGACTGACCGCCATCACCTACGGTGGCAGCGGATCTTTATTCATGGCGCCCATCTCACACGCGGTCGGCGTGAACCGTCTATTGGCGCCGGTTCTCGCTTCGGTGCTGTCGGCCTTCGGCGGCGGCTCAGCAGATATCCGTCTCGAGCGGAGCCGCTCTGTGTGCCAACTGGTCCCGCTGGATCCGCAGGAGCTGCACCGCTGGATCGACGCACTCAAAAAATCGGTCGCAGGAGATCTCGCTGCCGATGGCGTGGCTGCCGACGCACGCGAGCTTTGCGTCGAAGCGGACATGCGCTTCCGCAGGCAAACGTCCGAGCTCACCGTGCCGGTGACTCTGCCGCTCGATCAAGATCGTCTGGTTGCTGACTTCCGGGATGCCTATGTCGCCATTTACGGCACAGGCACGGTCGTGATGGGCGCCGAGGTCGAGCTCGCGACGATTCGCGTCGTGGGCATCGGCCGCACGACGCGTGTGCAGCTGTTTGCAACTCCGCAGACGAGGTCACGGAGCACGCCGCACTCGAGCGAGACCCGGCGCGTGCGGATCGACAGAGGACTCGACCAGGAGATCCCCGTGTACAACGCCGACGATCTGCTGCCGGGCGATGTATTCGCAGGTCCTGCACTGGTCGATGCCATCGACAACACGCTCTGGGTTCCGCCGCAATGCACCGCTGACGTCGATCGCTACAACACCATTGCGGTCGTGAAGTCCGGCTGATCCGGCAACCCACTGAGGATGGCTATCATGGCAATACAAGGGCAGCACGCCGTCGATTTCATCGCGGTCGAGCTTCTGCGCTATCGGCTCGAAGCCATCTGCGCCGAGGGTGGGCGCGCCATCGAGCGCACGGCCATCAGTCCCATCGTCACGGACGCGAAGGACTACTCATGCACTCTGACGGATGCGGAAGGCAACTTGATCGCCGGCGGCGGCAAGGTTCGCATTCACTTTTATGGCGCGACCAGTTCCGTGCGCGCTGTGTTAGCTGCACATGGCAGCACGTTGGCGTCCGGCGATCTATTCCTTGCCAACGATCCCCATCATGGTGGAGCGCTGCATCCGCAGGATGTCTTCGTGCTGTTGCCGGTCTTCGTCGGCGATACGTTGGTCGCCTGGTGCGCCTCATCGGCACACATGCTCGACATGGGTGGCATGTCGCAGGGCTCCTATTCTCCCGATGCCACGGAGTGCTTTCAGGAAGCGCTGCGTTTTCCGCCCGTGCGTCTGTTGAAGGCGGGCGTCGAACAGACGGATATCTGGAACATTCTGCGCAACAACATCCGCATGCCGCACATCGTCGAAATGGACATGCGCAGCCTGGCGGCCGGCTGCAATGTTGGCGCTGCGGAGCTTGCAAAGATCGTCGCAGAGATGGGCGTCGAACGATTTCAGTTTGCGCTCCACGATCTCGCTGCGCGCGTGGCAGCGGAGATTCGGCGCCGCATCGCGGAGTTGGAACCCGGCGTTTACCGCGCCGAGAGTTGGGTGGAGTGGTGCGAAGAGACCTATCACGTGCCGTGCACATTGACGGTGACGCGAGAGAAGCTGTTGTTCGATTTCGCGGGCGCCTCCAAACAGTCCTGTCACTTCATGAACTCGAAGGAGTTCATCGTCACCTCCGAGATCGGCGCGGACATCGCAGCGCACTTCGCGAACGACCTGCCTTACAACTCCGGCGTCTTCGCTTGCATCGAGGTTCGGTGCCCTTCCGGCTCCATCGTCAACTGCGAATCGCCCGGCCCTGTCGGCAACGCGCACATGGACGTGGGCATGACGGCGTCCGAGTGTGCCATCCGCGCGCTGATGATGGCGATCGAAGCATCTCCCAAGAGCTCGGTACGCAAGTACCTGATCGCACCGACCCCAGGCTCCGGTTACACCGCGCAGATCTGGGGCGGCAAAGGCACTGACGGCAAGCCCATCTACTGGACGATGACCGAAGCGATGGCGATCGGCGGTTCCGCATCAGTTAGTCGCGACGGTACGGATCTGGGCCTCCATCAAGTGGGACAGGCTTCGACGCTCGAATTCCCAGACGTTGAGACCTGGGAGACGTGGTATCCGTGGCGCATCGTTACCAAGCGAATCGATTTCGGTACGTGGGGCGCGGGCTGCCAACGATCGGGCGGGCGTCTGGAGATTACGTATGCAACCACGGACGAGAACGGTTTGAGCGGCGTCGCCATCGGCAATCGCCAACGCGTGCCCTTGGTAGGTTTTGCCGGCGGGTATCCGGGCGGAACCACGGCAACGATCATCGAGCGCGCCGACGGCAGCCGGGAAAGCGTCCCTCCGCAGGCACAAGGTCTGAAGCTGAATCCGGGCGATCGCTTCGTGTGTCTCAACGCCAGCGGCGGCGGGTGGGGTGATCCTTTGGACCGCCCCATCGAGCTTGTCGAACGAGACGTCGAGCTCAGAAACTTAAGCGCCGAGGACGCTGCACGCGACTACGGCGTCGTCCTCGGCAACACCGAGGCGACCCAAGCAAGACGTCAGATGATGTTGCGCGAGCGGCTCGCACGGGCTGCTCCAGCGGCGAGACCTCTTGATTGGAAGGCAGTTCCCACGCGCTGGCACGACGAACGGCAGCGACAGCCGATTTGCTCGGGCGTCGAGCAACA
>CBJNAT010000626.1:0-2683 GCA_966434585.1 uncultured Gammaproteobacteria bacterium
ATCTCGCTCGTAGCGAGGCGCTCAGGCGCAATACTACGGCTACGCTCTGCGTCGCCAACGACGATGGCACCGGATGCGCGGCCGGTAACTGGCGAAATGGCTGGATCGTGCTAGCCGGTGGCTACGTCGTCCATCATGTCGGTGGAGCAGCTGCTGGTTTTCGAATCACCGAAACTTCGGCAGGCACGACATCGCTGGTCTTTCAATCGACGGGCGTCGATACGACGCCCGCCAGCTTCACCGTTTGCCGCGCAACGCCCAGCGTCGGCAATCAAGAGCGAGTCGTGACTGTGGATGCAACCGGTCGCGCAGTGGTGAGACGCACGACCACCGGCAGTTGTCCCTGAAAAAAATTGCGTCCGGTATTCACCTGCAAAACAAGCTCATTGCCCGCGCTGTGGGATCCTGCGCGTGGTTCCAACTACGTGGCCGCTCATTGACCCGGAGAACACGGCCGATGCGTGCGACGTAATCGTAAGTAGATCGGAACTGGCCCTGTGGCGCGCTCCTTACCTTGTACATCGCAAGTTAAGGAGTCCCCTCGTGAATACCCGCACTTTCGCCCGAATTTTCGGCATCGTGTTCCTCCTCGTCGGCATCATCGGTTTCATCCCGGGGCTGACTCAACCTCATCAGCATGACGGACTCGCCATGGAGTCCGGTTCGGGGATGGCGCTCGGGCTGTTCCCCGTGAACGTGCTGCACAACATCGTGCATCTCGCATTCGGTGTGTGGGGTTTCGTCGCGGCACGGACCTTCGATGCTGCACGCTTTTATGCACGCGCGGTTGCCGTGATCTACGCGCTGCTTGTAGTGCTCGGTCTATTTCCCGCAACGAACGATACGTTCGGGCTGATTCCGATCGGCGGGAACGACATTTGGCTGCATGCGCTGCTCGCGCTCATCGCGGCGTACTTCGGCTTCGTGCATCGGGAGACGGACATCGTACGCACCACGGATCGCTCGCACGCTGCAAGGGTGTGAGATGAACAACCAGTGACCAGTGACCAGTGAACAGTGACTGGTGACTCGGAAGAAAGCACATCAGGCTGCTTGCCAGTCACCATTCACCAGTCACCAGTCACCAGTCACTATTCCGCAGCACGGAACCCCACGCTTGCCAGTGGGCTTCACATCGGCATACTCGGGTCGATGCTGAGCACCTCGAAGGAGCGCGCGACATGGCTGCCGAACCCGCTGCCGAGAAAGATCCGACACTCACTCCGCAGTATCTGGCGCAACTCGATGCCTACTGGCGAGCCGCCAACTACCTCTCTGTCGGTCAGATCTATTTGCTCGCGAATCCTCTGCTGCGCGAACCGCTCACCCTCGAGCACGTGAAGCCACGGCTGCTCGGCCATTGGGGCACGACGCCGGGGCTCAACTTCATCTATGCGCATTTGAACCGCGTCATCAAGAAATACGATCTCGACATGATCTACATCGCAGGGCCTGGACACGGCGGGCCCGCGATCGTCGCGAACACGTATCTCGAAGGCACATACAGCGAGTACTACCCCGACGTGTCCGAAGACGTCGAAGGAATGGCGAAGCTGTTTAAGCAGTTCTCGTTTCCCGGCGGCATTCCGAGTCACGTCGCGCCGGAGACACCCGGCTCCATTCATAAGGGCGGTGAGCTCGGGTATGCGTTGTCGCACGCGTACGGCGCGGCCTTTGACAACCCTGATCTTATCGTCGCGTGCGTGATTGGCGATGGCGAAGCCGAAACTGGGCCGCTCGCGACGAGTTGGCACTCGAACAAGTTCCTCAATCCGAAGCGGGACGGTGCCGTGCTGCCGATTCTGCATTTGAATGGGTACAAGATCGCCGGGCCGACCGTGCTCGCCCGCATGCCGCGCGCGGAGCTGACGCAGCTCATGCGCGGTTACGGCTATGAGCCGCATTACGTCGATGGACCCGATCCGCAGAAGGCGCACGCCAGCATGGCGCACACGCTCGATGCGATCGTCGAGCGCATCCGCGAGATCCAACACGCGGTGCGTAGTGAAGGTTTCCGCAGCCGTGTGCCGTGGCCGATGATCGTGCTGGACACGCCCAAGGGGTGGACGGGTCCTCGTGAGGTCGATGGCAAGCACGTCGAGGGGACCTGGCGCTCGCATCAAGTGCCGCTGTCAGAACTCGCGGCCAAACCGGATCACCTGAAACAGCTCGAACAGTGGATGCGCAGCTACGATCCGGAGAGTCTGTTCGACAGCTCGGGTCGCTTGCGAGTTGAGCTGCGGGACCTAGCACACAAAGGCCGTCGCCGCATGGGCGACAACCCGCATGCCAACGGCGGCGTTCTGCTGCGGGATCTGCGCGTGCCGGATTACCGTGAGTTCGCGGTCGATGTGCCCCAGCCCGGCGTCACGAACGCCGAGGCGACGCGCGTGCAAGGCAAGTACCTTGGCAAAGTGATGCAATTGAACCTCGCGAGCTCCAACTTCCGCGTCTTCGGGCCGGATGAAACCTCGTCGAATCGCTGGGACGAGATCCTCAAGATCACGCCGCGCACGTCCACCGCCGAAGTGTTGGAGGGTGACTACCAGGTTGGCGCCGAAGGGCGCGTGATGGAGATGTTGAGCGAGCATCAGTGCCAGGGCTGGTACGAAGGCTATCTGCTCACCGGTCGCCATGGTTTCTTCAGCTGCTACGAGGCGTTCATCCATATCATCGATTCGAT
>CBJNAT010000627.1:0-2681 GCA_966434585.1 uncultured Gammaproteobacteria bacterium
TTCCCCGGAGCTCGCCACCTGCGGCGGCGGGCACGTCCATGTGCCTGGGTGGCTCTCGATTTGTGTTTCATGTCTTCGGGGTCGGCGGCACGCCGATGGACAACTAGCTAGCGGATACTCGCCTCACCGGGCTTACACCATCGACGTCACGCGAGTGGACGTCAGAACTCAGCGAAAAACGATCTCGTCGCCTGGAGGCAGAAAGCCGGCACGAGCACGTCGTGATAGTTCTCGAGTACCGCAGATCGGCCTTCGATCAATTTCAGCAGCGACTTGGTGTGGGCGAAGTGCTTCCTGATTTTCTTGTATGGGCCGTCGTGCGAGGGCGAAGCATCCACGTTCAGAACCGTTACCGGGCTTTCTGGCGCAGTCACGGCCCAGTATCCCTCCATCAGCTGCGTGTTGAGATAGAACACGACGGGATCCGCGTCGCCGGCGCACAGAAGCATCGGCGCCGTCGGTGCCCAGTTCCGCAGGTCGTTCTTCTTCAAAGCCTGTCGCAACGGGTTCGCCGGACTGTCGGGCGGCAAGCCGGTCGTAGTGTTCGGGTACCCGCCGTCCGGTGCGGAAAACGCATCCTGCAAATAGCTCAGCCGATAGGCGTTCGTGATCAGATTGTCCGGCCCGAAGCCCTGCGCAAATACTTTGGCGAGTTTGTCAGGTGTGGTGGCCGGAGTGAGCGATGCGAGCTCGGGAAGCGGCGGTTCACTACTGAAGACTGCGCTTGCGGGAATCAGGCCTTGCGCGACGAGCTCATCGCTGGCGGTCGTGCCCGGCAGCAGCGTCATGGCCGATGCGTATCTCGCTTCGAACACCTCGGTGGGGTTTGAAGAGATATTCCCGTACGCATGCTGATAGCTCGATGCGAGCATCAAGATCTCTTCCACCGCTCCCCGGCCAACCTGGCCCATGAACACGGCATCCGCGAAAGCCGAGAGAGCGTATGGCCCCGACATTGGCGCGGAAGCAGTGACGGGAATACCTGCAGTCTGCAAGGCTCGATGAGTCGCCATCGCGACATAGCCGCCTTCCGAGTAGCCAGTCAAGAACAGCTTCTGATTGTCCGCTACATTCATCGCCAGCAAGGCAGCGCGCCCCGCGGACAGCGCGTCGATCATGTCGCTGGACTGCTGTTCCGCGTTCATGAACGGGTGATAGCCAAGCGTGGATGTATCGTATCCCGCATAGTTCGGCGCAACCACGATGTAGCCATCGGCTGCCAGCGTCAGTGCGATGATCAGGCCTTCATAGTTCGAATCCCCCGACAGGTCTGCGATGTTGAAGGATTTGAGATTCCTCTTGCCATGCGCATACAACACGAGCGGCCGCGGGCTCTGGCACGTGGATTCCGAGCCGGTCGGAACCATCAGTGCAGCAGAGGCGGTGGTTGGTTCGTTCTGTGCGCCAATCGTGCCGTAACGTAACTGGTACACCACGACTGAGCACTGCGGCGAAAACGTGCGCCGAAGTAACCAGCGCGAGATGGTTCCATCGGTGATTTTCGAGATCAGATCGGAAGGCGTGTAGACCCCGAGCTGCAGTGGATTCTCGAGAATCTGCCCACGCCCGGGTGAGTCAGAGTTGGTCTGCGCGAGGGTGTCGCCCACGTGCGCAGTATTCGCAAGCAACAGTGTGATGATGAGCAGCTTACGGATCCGAGGGATCATGGGCGTTCTCCCCGCTGGCTCGTCAGAATTTCAGTACCGCCGCCCTCCTTGGAATCGATGCGCTGCGATCTCCGTTGGAGCCGCGAAAACTTCGTCAGAAGGTCCCATCTATTCAATACGTAGATGGGGGCACACGCTGCGTCGGTGATTTGGCGAGCAGGGCGCTATTCCCCGCCGCCGGTCGCGCCGAAGATCTTCCTCAGCCACTCCAGCATCGCATTCACCGCCGGATCGGGGTTCACTTGTCCGCCCTCTTCCTTGAGCGCTGCTTGCGCAGTCGGATAGACGGTGAAGTGATGGTCCATGCGCGGCACCACGACGAATGTTCCTCGGCCAGGGTTCTTCGAGTTGACGATGCGCGCAATCAACGATGCCGCATCGTGAGACTCGAACCAGTCGTACTCGCCGTAGAGCGCCAGCACCGGCGCATTCACGCGCGACCATGCGGCGGCCCAATCCGCCTTCTGCGCCTGCTGATGAAAAGCAAAGGGCCGGCCGTACTGTCCGTCTGCAGACGTGCCGATGATGCGCGACCACACAGATCCGAGGGCAGCATCCGCTGCTGCAATCTGGGCTGGTGTTTTGCCCTCGATCAAATAGCGATCGAAGAAGCGGTACCTGGCGGTCATCTCGGTCGCCAGCCGTGTTGGGTCCATGTCGCGCAGCTCCAAGGCATTGCGCTCGAACTTGAGCATCCGTTCCGCCCACGTCGTCGCTCCCGCTCCCCAGATCATCACACCGGCCACATCTGCATGCGCAGCGAGCAGCGGCGCATACGTGCCGCCGATACTGCCGCCAAAGATGACGATTCGTTGCGGATCCACATCGGGGCGACGGCGCAGGTGAATCAGTGCTTCGCGGTGATCGGCAAGCTCGGTGTCGTAATCCATGCTCGCGCAATCGCCTTCGCTGGCTCCCACGCCACGCTTTTCCGTGCGCCAGACGAGCGCTCCGGATTCACGCACGATTCGGCGCACCATCGCCGACCAGCCATCCGTCGGATTGGCAGAGACT
>CBJNAT010000628.1:0-2676 GCA_966434585.1 uncultured Gammaproteobacteria bacterium
ATCTTGTGTTCGGGATCGAGGTAGTGCCTCTCTTTCGTGCGGCCGAGATCGAGCGCATCGTCGGCCGAGTAACTGAACGGAAACTTCTGCGCGTACGTTTCGATTTCGATGGCGCGTTCAGGGACTGGAAAGTGCTCCGCGCGAAAGGACGACTCGAAAGTGAGCGTGTCGGCCGTGCCTTCGAACGCGCAGAGGGTGATCGAATTACCAAACGTGTCGTGTAGCCAGCGAATGGCGCTCGCCGGAGGATCGATCACGAGCGCGGTATCGATGAGCCGCAGATCGTGGCTGTCGCGCGGCCTGGACATGAGGCGATGTTCGCCGAAGGCGACGGGCTGCCGGTACGTGTAGACCGTCTCGTGCCGGACGTGAAGGATGGTCATGAGCGCAAAAGAACGGCCGTGGGCAAGGCAGAACTCGCATCGGCTGCGTGAGTTCCCCGGACTGGGCTGAGGCGTGAGGCGTGAGGCGTGAGGCGTGAGGCGTGAGGCGTGAGCAGGAAACCACGTCTGGACCTCAAGCCTCAAGCCTCAGGGGGCCTGTCACTTCCAACTCAACACTTCTTTGCCCGCCTTTGCACCGGACAACAAGCGCTCGCTCACGGCCCATAGGCGACGTGCGCTTTCCTCGCTCAGTGCTGCACGGCTCGTGCGGGCTTCTCGGGCACCGATGAAGTAACTGCCCGTTTTGCCCGCAACCTCCTCGGCGGTGGCCGACCACACGATGGCAGCCGCGGCGTGTTCCGGAGTTCTTGCGAACGGTTTGGCCAGCGAATAGATGAGCGCGATCCAACGGTCGGCCTGCGCTGCGAAGTTGGAGGCTACGAGTCCCGGATGTACTGCGTTGACGGTGATCCCATCGTTCGCCACGCGGCGTGCGAGCTCACGAGTGAACAACAGATTCGCGAGCTTGCTTTGGGCATATGCGCGTAGGGGAGTGAAGCTGCGGCGCAGCTGCAGATCCTCCCAGCTGATGTCACGCACGAGCTTGTGAGCTTCCGAGCTCACGTTGATCACGCGAGCGCCTTTCGCTGCACGTAGTTGCGGCAACAAGCGTCGGGTGAGCAGAAAAGGGCCCAGATGGTTGGCGGCGAGCAGCGCCTCGAAACCATCATCGGTTTCTCGCCTGCGCTTGCAGATGCCGCCGGCATTGTTGACGAGCAGGTGCACTCGGGGCGACAACGCAGCGATGTCCTGGGCGACGCGCTCGACTTGTTTGACCGATTCGAAGTTGGCTACCAGACCATCGATGCGCGCACCGGAATGTGCCGCGCGAATCGCTCTCAGGGTCGCGTTGAGTCGTTCCCGTGTGCGGCCAAGCGCTACGACGTGCCATCCTTGCTGAACGAGTGCCTTCGCAACGGCGGCACCGATCCCAGTGCTCGCGCCGGTGACGACGGCGACTTTGTCATGGTCGGTTCGGTGCATCGATCGCAGGTCCCTTGCTCGCCAACGCTGGCATCCCTATGTCACACGTACGCAGAGGTTAATAGGTTTCATCCAGGCGGCGGCAGCGCGCGCTGATTCTGCAAAATTCCCGCCCGCCGCTGCTTCTCCGCTTCACTTAGGTTCTCGTTGGCGACGGCGAGATCTGCGCCGACCGCCATGCCGCGTTGCACGCCCGAACGTGCGCCAACCTCTCGTAGCCAGCGGTTCAGGTACTTGAACTCGTCCAGATTCTGTCCGAGCGATTCCCAGCGCGTCGCCCAGGGGTAGCAAATGATGTCGGCGATCGAGAAGAAATCTCCCGCGAGATACGGGCGGTCGTACAACCGGTTGTTCATAACGCCGCACAGCCGATTTGCCTCGTCGTCGAACCGCCGCAGCGCATATGCAAGGTCGCCATGGGCAGGATTCTGCGCGGCGCGGCGGAAGTGTCCGCATTCACCGAGCTTCGGACCCTGATTCGCCATCTGCCAAAAGACCCATTGCGAGACTTCATACTTCTCTCGGACGCTCTGCGGCCATAGCTGGCCCGTCTTCTCGGCGAGGTACATCAGAATCGCGCCTGACTCGAACACCGAGAGGGGTGCGCCGCCGCCGGCAGGTGCGCGATCGACGATCACCGGCATGCGGTGATTCGGGTTCATGCGCAGGAACTCGGGCGCGAATTGATCGCCTCGCCCGATGTTCACCGGAATGAGGTTGTATGGAGTGCCGGTCTCTTCGAGGAAGATCGTGATCTTCTTGCCGTTGGGCGTGGGCCAGTAGTAGAGATCGATCATCTGTGGGTCCCGTTTGAGTGTATGTGTAAGCGAGACGGCGTGAAGACGGGATGGCGCAATGGCGCCGAGCAACTGCTCTGACGCCATTACACCATTACCCCATTCGCCCTCACCTCAACTCGCTTTCTTCCTTGCCTTCGCCGTGCTGCGACGGCGACGCGTGGTGCGACGCGCCGGCACTTTGCCGCCCTCGCGACGCGCTTCCGACAGGCCAATCGCGATCGCTTGCTTGCGGCTCTTCACCTTGCGACCCGAACCGCTACGCAACGTACCGCGCTTGCGCTTGCTCATCGCGCGCGCGACTTTGCTCGAAGCCTTCTTGCCATATTTGCTGGGCATGATGTCAACCTCCGGTTAGTCCCGCGCTTGGAACGCCCTGCGCGCGAAGGCTGTTCCGGTTCAGGCCGCCGCGGCGGGGCCGACAGCCACAGCCGGCTCCTTGCCGAGGCGGA
>CBJNAT010000629.1:0-2671 GCA_966434585.1 uncultured Gammaproteobacteria bacterium
CGCGCGTGTTAGCGCGGCTAGCGCGCCGGGCCGCAGATTCGGAGGCGCTTGTAACATCATCTCCGGTCCGAACAGCACGCGTGCCGCTGCGATCGTCCAAAGATGCTCTTCGAGCGACGGATCTTCGGCATCCGCCATCTTGGTGTCGGCTTTGGCATGGAAGTTCTGGATGATGACTTCCTGAATGTGACCGTAGCGCTCGTGTAACGCGCGAATCGCGAGCAACGATTCCAAGCGCTCTCGCCGCGTTTCGCCGATCCCGATCAAAAGGCCCGTCGTGAACGGCACGGCTTGCTCGCCCGCGGCTCGCAGTGTGGCGAGGCGCACTGCCGGATGCTTGTCTGGAGAGCCGAAGTGCGGCCCGCCTCGCTGCGATAAACGCTCGGAGGACGTTTCGAGCATCACGCCCATCGACACGCTGACCTTGCGCAGCCGTGCGATTTCCTCGGCCGTCATGACGCCGGGATTGAGATGCGGCAACAGACCCGTTTCCTCGTAAACCTTCCGCGCGGCGAACGCCACGTAGTCGAGCGTTGTTGCGAAACCGTGCTCGTCGAGCCACCGACGCGCAACCGTGTAGCGCTTCTCCGGCTGATCGCCCAGCGTGAACAGGGCTTCCTTGCAACCCGCAGCCACACCTGCGCGCGCGATCGCCAGAACTTCATCGATGGATAGATACGGCGAAGCGAGCGAACGCGGCGCTTTCGCAAACGTGCAGTAGTGGCACACGTCACGGCACAGCTGCGTCAACGGAATGAATACCTTGCGCGAGTAGCTGACGAGCCGGCCGTGGCGGGCAAGCGTGAGACGCTGTGCCTCGGTCATCAGCTCATCGAGCGGTGTAGCTAGCAACGTATCGAGGTCGACCTCGTGTGTGCGCGGTTGCACGAGTGCTTGCGCAGCCTCCGGGTCGTGTTGCTCGAACCAGTGCCAGTCGGTCACAGTGTCGAGATCGAGGCCGAGGCCGGCGGTGTGCACGCAGGCGGGCTCGACACCGAGCGTGCGCGCACGAGTGCAATGTTCGGCAAAGCTGCGCTCGCCGAATTGCATCGGTGTTCGATAGCGGGCATCGAAACACAGCGCATTGGTGCCGCGCTCATGGCGATCCGGAGCAATGGCCCAGCCGTTCGCACGCGCGCTTGCTAATAGTTGTGTGACATCCTGCGACCTGAGATGTGGTAGATCTGCCGGCAAGATCATCACCGTGCTCGCGCCCGCAGCAAGCGCCTGCTCCACGCCTGCTTCCAGGCTTTCGTTCAAGTTCGCGCCGCGGTCCTCCAGCAGCACTACATCATCGGCGACTTCGTCGCGTTCGCGACTGACAAGAGCGATCCGATCGATACCCGGGGTGGCGCGCACGGCGGTGAGCACGCGCGACAACAAGCCTCGCGCCAATCGTTCCCGCTGTTCGGGCTTGAGGATGCTCGCCAGCCGAGTCTTGCACTGCACGCGCGGTTTGATGGCAATCAAAGCCCAAGTCGTCATGCGTCGCCTTTAGTTGCGTGTGGCCCAGGCCATTCTGCGTCGAATCGGGCCGGCTCACCACCTCCTGTGCGCAGACCTATGCACGGGCGTGGCGCAATGTCAGCCGCGCGGGCGAAAAGGTGCGGCGATCACCTCGGGTAGGTCCGTATTCCTCGCGAGCGCCGACCGTGTGTCAACGCGCCGACGTCGAGGTTTGCTTGAACGCCAGCGTGACCTGGCTGCGCAGTGTGCGTAACAAGCCGAGCAACTCTGCATCGATCTTCAGCGCGTCGGCACGATCCGAGTCGGCGTACAGCAGGCCGATTGCCTGGTTCTTCAGCATGATGGGGAGCAAGAGAAAGCTCGTCGCCCGGATGTTGTCGCGATGCCAAGCGGGGATACGTTCGGCGATCTTCACCGCGTTCTCGATCGAGATGTCCACGCCTTTGTCCAATGCCACATGGAAGACATCCGGCGCGAACGCCAGCGGGAAATGGCACTTGGACAGGATGCGGTCGATGTCGCGACCGAAGCCGAAGCGCGCACGCATGCTGCCGGCGCGCGGATCGCGAATGAAGATCAGCGTTCGCGTGAAGCCCATGCCGCGGTACATCGTTTCCAGCACCATCTGCAGGACGTCATTGAGCGTGAAGTCGCCCGTGAGCGTTTCGGTCACGTCGCGAATGCCGGCGCCCAGAACCTGCTGCGGAACGACGCTGCCCTCTGCGCTGGTGTCCAACGCGTTCAGCGCCTCGATGTCGGCCATGAGCGGGTCGGTGTTGCCCTGTTCGTCCTCGGGCGCTGGGTCAGTGGGGCTGCCGCCGATCCAGACACGGACGGTATCGAGTGCTGGACTGTGTGCGACGGGCAGATTGAGCGTCGTCGCGCGCTCGCTGAGCTCCTTCAGGCCTTCATCGATAGTCGCCAACAGTTCTTTGGGTTCTATCTTTATGGCACTGCCGTATCGTTTGCTCAAGGCCGCGAGCGCCGCGGGCTTCTCTGCATCGCTCGTACGCAGTGCCGTCACATAAAGATCGTTCGCGAGATTTGCGGCAACTTTCAGTCGTTCGACGTCGCTGGATGGTTGAGTCACTTCACGCGGCAATCGCCGCATGCCTTCCACCAGACGATCGGGGAAGTTCCAATGCTTTGCGACACCAGCGCCCAGCTCGCCATAGGTGATGCCCAG
Source organism: uncultured Gammaproteobacteria bacterium (assembly GCA_966434585.1). Taxonomy (GTDB): domain Bacteria; phylum Pseudomonadota; class Gammaproteobacteria; order Steroidobacterales; family Steroidobacteraceae; genus DATELY01. Next base: position 2,654 of record CBJNAT010000629.1, read on the forward strand.
TACCTGCTGGGCAGCCTG
>CBJNAT010000630.1:0-2666 GCA_966434585.1 uncultured Gammaproteobacteria bacterium
TCGCTGACATGAAGAAGATCCCGCCCGATGCGACGATGGAACAACGCGGCGCGCGACTGCAGCTGACGGATTACAAGATCATGGAAGCGGTCCGCGCTCGAGTCGACGCAACCGTCAAGGACAAGGCTACCGCCGAAGCACTCAAGCCCTGGTACAACCGCCTATGCAAACGTCCCTGTTTTCATGACGACTATCTGCCGACCTTCAACTTGCCCAACGTGAAGTTGGTGGACACCGCCGGCAAGGGCGTGGAGCGCATCACCGAACACGGTGTCGTGGTGGCCGGCGTCGAATACAAGATCGACTGCCTGATATACGCCACGGGTTTCGATTTGGCCGCATTCTCCGGCATACCACTACCCGTGCATGGCAAAGATGGCGTGACGCTGCAAGAAAAGTGGAAGGAAGGCGCTCGCACCCTGCACGGCATCCACAGTCATGGCTTCCCCAACTTCTACATTCTCAGCACCATCCAGAGTGCGTGGGGACCGAACTTCCCGCACATGATGGAAGAACAGTCACGCCATATCGCCTACATCATCCAAGAAGTGAAGAAGCGCGGCGCCACCGTCGCAGAAGTCACCGCCGAAGCCGAAAACGCTTGGGTGGCCCTCCACGAGCAACTGTCTCCCAACGTCGTACGGGTCTGGTCCGAATGCACGCCGAGCTACTTCAACAATGAAGGCCAACCCACGGCCGTGGTCGCGCGGAGCGGCGGCTTCGGCGGCGGCGTGATGATGATGATCGATTACTTCAACAAGTGGCGTGAAGCCGGCATGCTTGCCGGCCTCGAGTTACGACGCGCTTGACAGCGCTGCTGCGAGGACTCGAAGTGAGTCCTCGCAGCATCGCGGCTTATCCGGTTTGTTTCCAGGCGTTGAGCGCAGCGACTCGCGCTTGCTTGCTGCTACCGCCCAGCTCGCCGAGCAATGCCTTGAGGCGGTACGTCCAATAGTGCAGCTTGAACTCGAGCGTCAGACCCATTGCACCACAGAATTGATGCAGGTCGTACGTAAGTCGCGGAATGGCATCCTGCACATAGGCGGCTGCCGCGGCGCAGTCCGTTTCACTGTCCGAGTACGCCGCATTCAGGCCCAGCCATCGCGCCGCGGCGGCCGTCGATGCCGCCATCGCTAGGCGATGCTGTATGGCCTGGAACGAACCCAATGGCCGACCGAATTGATGGCGGGTCTTCACATGTTCGACCACCTCGTCGACCGCGGCCTGCATGAGACCCGCTCCTTCGACCGCAATGGCCAAGCGCCAGCGTCGTCGCAGCGGTGCGACCAGGGATGCACCGAGCGAGCGAATCTTGAGGTCGTTGGTTCGACGTAGGCGGCCGTAAGGATAGGCAAACAGCGTTTCGACGTGCTCGACGTTCCCGCCATCGACATCGATCGACAACACTTCCGCGCCGGCATCGACGAGCAACACGCGCGCTTGCGGCAGAAACCGTGCAGGGGCCTCGAGGGACGTGCTCAACGCCAACGGTCCGTCTTGCTCCTCGAGGAGCGGTGCTACCAAAGCGGACGATGCGACCTCGGCCGATACGGGCAAGCGTGCAATGCGCTCCACCACGAGCGCAGCATCGAGCAACGAATAGCCTTCTTCGCGCGCGATGCGCAGGTAACCGCCGTTGCGAAGCTCTTCGTCCAACACGGAACTGAAAGCACTGAACACTCCGTGTTGCGGAGGCTCTAGATTCAGAGCGCCGATGAGCTGATCCAGTCCTTGCAGAACGGCTGACTGGTTGTCGTTGACTTCAAAGTCCACGGTTACTCTCGCTGGGCAGGTCGAGATAACGACGCGCCGCCAAATTGAGCTGAATTTCCGCGGCGCCGGACGCAATGCCTGCGGCAATCGCGCGCTGGTGGTGCGCCTGCTGCATCGGGTCGGCGCCGAGCAAGCCTTCCGGCATGTACTCGGTCATGAAATCGTTGACGGCGTGATCCGCTTGGACGACGGCCCAGCGCGCGAGGTTGCCGAATGCCGTGGGTGGCCGTCCTTTGGCGCGTTCATCGACGACCTTGTAGACCATCAGCCGGGCCGCTTCGCACATCGCAAGCGCTCGGCCCGCGCGATCTTGCAGCACCGGATCTTCGAAGCGGCCTTCGCTCTGCAGCTTCGCAACCGCGCGATCGAGGATGCGTCGGGAGAAGGCATAACGAGGAATACCGATGCGTTCGTTCTGCAGGGCATACGTGATGATCTCCCACGCCTGCCCTTCGGCCCCGAGCCGATCCTTTTCCGGCACGAAGACATTCGTGAAGAACACTTCGTGGATATCGCCCTCGCCGATCAGCGCCGGGATCTGCTTCACCCTGATACCTGGATCCGACATCGGCACCAGCAGGATCACGATCGCGCCCTTTCCTTGAGCCGACGTACGAGCGAGAAGAAAACAGTGATCGGCAAGCCCCGCGTACGAGGTCCACACCTTCGAACCGTTGACGAGATAGCCGCCATCGACTTTCTCGGCACGCGTGCGCAGCGAAGCTAGATCGGAACCGGAAGACGGCTCGGAAAAACCCTGGCACCAGATCACGCTGCCGGCGACGATCGGCGGCAAGTAACGTTGCTGCTGATCGTCCGTGCCATAGCGCATCAGCACCGGTCCGATCCAGTTGACGTTCATGTATTGAGGCCCGCGCGGCTCGCCGGCGACG
>CBJNAT010000631.1:0-2662 GCA_966434585.1 uncultured Gammaproteobacteria bacterium
CTACAGCCTACGGTCTACAGCCTGCCGCTCACGCGGCAACCGCCAAATGCTCCCGCGTTTCGCGGAAGTTGAGATCGGGCCAACGCTCGAGCGTGAGACCCAGGTTCACGCGCGTGGGTGCGAGATACACGAGCGCGCCGGAGTGATCGAGCGCGAGGTTCTCGAATGACTTGCCTTTGAGCTCCTCGAGCTTCTTGGCATCGCCGTACACCCAGCGCGCGGTGTAGACGTTCACGTTGTCGAAGCTGCATTGCACGCCGTATTCGTCCTGCAAGCGGAACGCGACGACATCGAACTGCAACTGGCCGACGGCGCCAAGGATCAGATCGTTGTTGCGCAAGGGACGAAACAACTGCGTCGCCCCTTCCTCGCACAACTGATCCAGGCCCTTCTGCAGCGCCTTCATACGCAACGGATCGCGCAGCACCACGCGGCGGAACAGCTCCGGCGCGAAGTTCGGAATGCCTGTGAACATCAGCGATTCGCCTTCGGTGAAGGTGTCGCCGATGTTGATCGTGCCGTGATTGTGTAGACCCAGAATGTCGCCGGCGAACGCTTCCTCGGTGTGTTGACGGTCGGCTGCCAGGAACGTGAGCGCATCGTTGATACGCATCTCCTTGCCCAACCGCACGTGGAAGAACCGCATTCCCTTCGTGTACTTGCCGGAGCAGATGCGCATGAAGGCGATGCGATCACGGTGCCCCGGATCCATGTTCGCTTGAATCTTGAAGACGAAACCTGAGAGCTTCTCTTCCGTCGCGTTCACTGCGCGTCCCGTGGTCGGTCGCGGCTGCGGCGCAGGTGCTTGCTCCACGAAGGCCCGCAGCAGTTCGGTCACGCCGAAATTGTTGATCGCGGAGCCGAAGAACACGGGCGTCTGTTTCGCAGCCAAATACTCCGCAGGTGAAAACTCCGGAGTCGCACCACGAACCAACTCGACTTCGTCGCGAAAGGTCTGTGCGTGATCGCCTAGGAATTCGCTCGCCGCATCGCTCTCGAGTCCATCGATCGTCGCGTGCGTACCCGCTCTACCCTTCTCCCCTGCTTGATAGATGTAAATGCGATCTTCCGTGAGGTGATAGATGCCTTTCAGATCGCGACCCATGCCGATCGGCCAGGTGATCGGTGCACAGCTGATCTTCAGCACCTTCTCGATCTCATCGAGCAGTTCGATGGGCGCACGCCCCTCGCGGTCGAGCTTGTTGATGAAGGTCATGATCGGCGTATCGCGCAGCCGGCAAACCTCCATCAGCTTGATGGTGCGTTCCTCGACGCCCTTCGCGCAGTCGATCACCATGAGCGCCGAATCGACGGCGGTCAGCGTGCGATACGTGTCTTCGGAAAAGTCCTCGTGACCCGGGGTGTCGAGCAGATTCACCATGCGTCCCAGATAGGGAAACTGCATCACGGATGAAGTGACCGAGATACCGCGCTGCTGCTCGAGCGCCATCCAGTCGGAGGTTGCATGGCGCGCGGCCTTACGGCCCTTCACAGTGCCGGCGAGCTGAATCGCGCCGCCGAACAGCAGCAGCTTTTCGGTGAGCGTGGTTTTGCCCGCGTCGGGGTGGGAGATGATGGCGAACGTGCGCCGCCGCGCGATTTCTTCCTGCAGATGGGCCATGAGAAGAGAGAATTGAGGAAAGGCGGCGGATTGTAGCGGGTAACGCGTTGCGGGCTACGGCTACAGGCTACGGGCTACAGCCAGATAAGAGCCACCATACCCTCTGGCCGTAGCCCGTAGCCTGTAGCCCTTCAATACTTTCCCGCCAACGTCAGCCGATACACGAACGCATCCTCCCGCCCTTCCACGGCCTGGTAATAGCCGCGCCGAATGCCCACGCGCGTGAACCCGATCGACTCGTACAAATGAATGGCGGCGGGATTCGAGGGACGCACTTCTAAGAAGACGTCCTGCATGCCCGCGAGACGGGCGCGTTCGATGAGATAGTCCATGAGCTTGCGGCCAACGCCGCGCCCGCGCAGGTCCTCGCGAATGCACACGTTCAAGATGTGCGCCTCGCCCGCGCCATACGACATGATGCCGTAGCCGGAAACCACAGCCGCATGTTCGACGACGCGGCACACGTAACCCACTCGCACGCAGTCGCGGAACACACCTTCGCTCCACGGGAAGGCGTAAGAAGCGCGCTCCACGTCGATCACGCCAGGCACATCGCCCAACGTCATCGCCCTGAGGCGAATGGCCGGGGTGAGGTCGTCGGCGGATCGATCGAGTTCGGCACTCATGCAGTGATGCCTGTCATGCGGGCTTCGGCGTCGCGTGCACTGGACAACTGCTCGAACGTGCGCACGGCGAAGAGCAGATCGTCCCATGCCTTGCGTTTCTCGAGCGGGCTACGCAGCAGGTAGGCCGGGTGATACGTCACGATCACCGGCCGGCCCGATGCGAGCCTGTGTACCTTGCCACGCAATTGGCCGATCGGTGTATCGGTTTCCAACAACGTCTGGGCGGCGATACGTCCTACGCACAGCAGGATGGTCGGATCGACCAGCTCGATCTGGCGGTAGAGAAACGGTTTGCAGCAGCTCGCTTCCTCGGGCTTGGGATCGCGATTTCCGGGCGGGCGGCACTTCAGAATGTTGGCGATGAAGACCTGCTCGCGCGCGTAGCCGATGGCCTTCAGCATCGCATTCAACAACT
>CBJNAT010000632.1:0-2659 GCA_966434585.1 uncultured Gammaproteobacteria bacterium
CATCGCCACGACGGCTGGGCTATTCATCGGCGTCTGCGTGGCACGCGGCGCGAGATAACACACTCGCACAGTACTGTCGGCGAGCTCGCGTCGCAGCGCCTCGGTGAAGCCGCGCAGGCCGAACTTCGTCGCGCAGTACACGCTGTAACCCGGAAAACCGAGCGAGCCCATGACGGAACCGATGTTGACGATGTGGGCGCTCGCTTGCTGTCGAAGATGCGGCAGTAACTCGCGGCACATCTCCATCGGTGCGACGAGGTTGATCGACACCGCCTTCTCCACGTCCATTGGGGCGTGCGAGTCCAGCAAACGAAGCTCACTCACGCCGGCGTTGTTGATGAGCGTATCGATGCCGCCGCGCCATTCACGAGCCCGCGCACACAGTCGCTCACGATCCTGTGCTTTGGTGAGATCGGCCGCGCACACCTCGATTCGCTCCGGGCCGAGCTGTGCCTGCAGTTGTTTGAGTGCGGGCTCGCTGCGAGCGCTGAGCAAGACGCATGCGCCGCGGTCGATTAGAGCCCGTGCGATCGCCGAGCCGATGCCGCCGGTCGCGCCCGTCAGCAGCACGCGTGTATGCGAGATCTTCATGCGATCTTCCTCGATGCGTCCATCGCGGTAAGCGGTGCGAGCTCCAAGCTGCGGAACATCTGCCCGTATAGCCAGTAAATCGCTCGTGCGCACTGGAGTACGGCGTCACGATCTGCAACGCCATCGAATCGATTCAGGATCTTCTCGAGATGCTGCACGTGTTCCTGATCGAGCTGTCCATGGCTGCGCAGATACGTGAGTGCATGTTTCGGTAGGCCGAGCACGGCCTGAATCTGATCGGCGGCATGCAGCGCAATGGCGGCGCTCGTGCCTTCGAGCACATGGACCATGCCGAAGAAGCCTGCGGGATTGCGTCGCATCACCGTGTCGTAGGCGTACGCGACCAAAGCATCGGTAGCGAGCGAAGGGCCAGCGCTCACTGCGGCAACACGATCTCCGCCAGCGGCTTCGATGTCACTCAAGATCCACTCATCGTGACCGCGCTCTTCGTCGAGATAGTGGAGGATGTGCTCCTGGAGCCATTGCAGACGCTCCGGCAAACGCGACCCGACCGCCATTATCAGCGGCACCGTATGGCGGACGTGGTGATAGGCCTGAGTGAGAAACGCGAGGTACAGCTCGCGCGTGATCGTGCCGACCAGCGCACGTTGGATGACGGGTGCGGCCAGCAAGTACTCGCGCTCACGTGTCGTCGAGCGGGTCAACTCCTGGTGAAAGCTCATCTGCATTCCTCAGCTTCAGTGGCAGCGGGAAATGACGTCGCGATTGCTGTGGCGTAGCGTGTCTGAATGACCTCGCGGCGGGGACGGCCGTTGGCTGTGAATAAGCCGTTGCGCGCCGAGAAAGGTTGGCTGATCCTCGTCCAGCGACGCACGCGTGCGTAGTCCGGCAGTTGCGCGTTCGCGAGCGCGATCGCGCGTTCGATCTGTTCGTTGCTCCCGGTGCTCACGATCAGCGCGGCGAGAAACGGCTGCGCTTCGCCGATTACGAGTGCTTGCGCGATCACCGAATCCCGCAACAGCTCGCTTTCGACCCATTCTGGTGCGACGTTGCGGCCGAGGCTCGTGATGATGAGATTCTTCGCGCGTCCATGAATGTAGACGTAGCCCTCCGCATCGATGGCGGCGAGGTCACCCGTTGCGACTTCGTCGTTGACAGGAGTGGTCGTGTCACCCAAGTAGCCGTTCATCACTGCGCCACGCACGTGCAGCTCGCCGCTGGCATCGATGCGCAACTGCGCGTGCGGTAGCGCGCACCCAACGCTGCCTGGCCGCGCCGCTGCGGGAGTGTTCAGGCACACGACCGATGCGCACTCGCTCAAGCCATAACCCTCGTACACCGGCAGCCCTAGCGCATGCGCTTGCGTCACTTCGTGTGCACTCACGCGTGCGCCACCGACCGCGATGAATTTGAATGGCGCGGCAGGACGCCAACCTTGTTTCGCAGCGCTCAGCAGTACGCGCAGCAACTCGGGTACCAAAACCAAGCTGTTCGGACGATACGTGTCGATGCAGCGTAGAAGCTTCTGCACGTCGACGGCGCCGTAGCTCACGCCGGTGTCCAGAAGCCGCGGCACACAACAGGTCGCGCCGGACAGTAAGGGCACGTATGCGCCTGCGACGTTCTCGAGCAGTGTGGGTAACGGCAACAGCGACAAATGTCGCTCGATGTCGAGCGAGCACGTGCTCGCATGCAATGAAGTGGCCACTGCTTCGATACTTTCCTGGCTGAGGCACACACCCTTGGGCTGCCCGGTGCTGCCGGAGGTGTATGTGATCTTCGCGGTGTGCAGCGGCAGCGCGGCGCGTGTCGACGGCGCGCGCCGACGTAGCAGTGCGAGTCCGTGTTCATCGAGCGCCTGCAGCGTAAAAGCCGGATCCAGTGCTCGCACGCGATCGGGCTGATCCGTCAGCATGAGATCGATCCCCGCATCCGCAAGCACGTGTTCGATCTGAGTCAGCGAGAAATAGGCCGGCAGCGGTACGTTCACGATGCCGAGCGTCAGCAGCGCCAAATCGGCAGCAACCCACGAGCGGCCGTTGTCCGCGAGGATCGCTGCGCGCCCACCTTGCGCATCCCGTAGCGCGTGAACGAGTGCGCCCACTGA
>CBJNAT010000633.1:0-2647 GCA_966434585.1 uncultured Gammaproteobacteria bacterium
CTCGATTCGCTTGATTCACTGATGCGACGAAACGAAATATCCGATCCGGATCAATTCGATCGATCCGGGCTACACCGAAACGCCCTTGGTTGCGAATGCGCTGGCGACGATGCCAAGCAACGAAGCCGAGACCTACGCGGCGGAGATCGCTGCTCAGATCCCAATGGGTCGGTTAGCGAAGCCATCCGAGATTGCCGAGCCGATTCTGTTTCTGGCGAGCGACTCGGCGAGCTACATGACCGGCACGGGATTGGTGGTCGATGGCGGCTATACGGCAGTGTGAGGCAGACGAAATGTTCAAGGCGATTCGTATCGAGCGGGATGAAGGGGGGCAGCGGGCCGAGCTGTGTACGCTTCGTGAGCAGGACTTGCCCCAAAGTGATGTCCTCGTCAAAACGGAGTACTCCACGCTCAATTACAAAGATGGCTTGACGATTACGGGCGCGCTACCACTGATCCAAAGCTTTCCAATGGTGCCGGGAATCGATTTGGCCGGAGTCGTCGAAGACAGCAGCGACCCACGCTGGCAACCCGGCGATCGAGTCGTGGCGAACGGTTGGGGACTCGGCGAGCAGCACTGGGGTGGACTGTCTCAGTACGCTCGGCTGAAAGGCGATTGGTTGGTGCGGATTCCGGATGCATTCACGACGCGCCAGGCGATGGCGATCGGCACTGCCGGTTACACAGCCATGCTGTGTGTGTTGCGGTTGGAGCGTCTCGGCGTTCGTCCCGAGGAAGGCAAGGTTTTGGTGACGGGCGCGAGTGGTGGCGTGGGCAGCATCGCAATCGCGTTGTTGCACAAGCTCGGTTACGAGGTGGTGGCATCCACCGGCCGTCGCTCGGAAGCAGAGTACCTGCGCCATATGGGCGCCACGGAGATCATCGATCGCGCCGAGCTCAATACGTCCGGCGCTCCGCTGCAGGAACCACGTTGGCGCGCCGCGATCGATACCGTCGGCAGCCAGACGCTCGTCAACGTGCTCGCAAGGATGAGCTATGGAGGCGTTGTCGCCGCGACGGGCATTGCGCAAGGCATCGATCTGCCCGGCACGATGTTTCCCTTTGCACTGCGCGACGTGACGCTGAGCGGTGTGGACAGCGTGATGCAACCACGTGCGACGCGCGAAGAGGCATGGCGCCGACTCGCCGGTGATCTGGACCCGGCGAAACTGGAAAGCGCGATCAGCGAAGTGAAGCTGTCCGAGGTTCTAGAGTTGGCGCCACGGATATTGCAGGGTCAGATCCGCGGGCGGACCGTCGTTGACGTGCGCAGAGTTTCGTAATGGTCTGACAGCACCGTTTCTCGGCAGCGATGGGGTCAGAGTAGAACCCGGGTCAATGGCTGGTTCCTCGACGCTGAAAATTGTGGGTCTGACCATCGACGTCAGTGCTTGACCCTCCGGTAGGGTGAGGCTTTAGGCTTCTCCCATGTTCCGGATCGGCGACTTCTCGCGGCTCGCCCGCGTAACGATCAAGACGCTGCATCACTACGATGAAGCCGGACTGCTGCAGCCTGCGCACGTCGATCCGCAGACCGCTATCGATACTACGCAGCCGCGCAGCTACAGACCTTGCAACGCATCCTGCTTCTGAAGGATCTCGGATTCTCGCTCGACCAGATCCGTGATCTTCTGGCCACGCCTCTCGAAGCGGGTGAGTTCCTCGCGAGCCTGGAAGAGCGTCGCAGCGAGCTGCTGGTCGATATTGCGCGCGATCAGTCGCGCGTCAGAAAGCTGGACGCATTGCGCGAGTCGCTGAAGGAAGCGTGGGTCGCGCCTGCGGTGATCGTTCGTGACGTACCAGCCATCAGTGTGCATTCGATCCGCGCCCGAGTACCGCATTTCGGCGAGCCGGTGCAGCAACTGTTCGAATCTGCTGAAACTGCCGTTGCCCGCTTGCGTGCGCGAGCCGATGCCAGTCCGTTCATGATCTTTCACGATCAGGACTATCGAGAAGAAGCGGTGGATATCGAGGTCTGCATACCCGTAAAGCCGAACGCCGCGAACACCCTGCTCACCCGCACGATCGAAGCAGCCTCTTCAGTGGGCTGCCTGACGTACCAGGGCCCCTACGATCAGACCGCGGCTTTGTACGGCTCGATGTTGATCTGGATGGAGCGCAGCGGCCTGCGCATCGCCGGCTCATTGCGCGAGGTCTATCACCGCTTCGGAGCTGACCAGACGGGATATCGACTTCCGGCGCACATGATTGCTGCTTCTAGCAAGGACTATGTGACGGAGCTTCAGGTGCCCGTCGCGCCGATTTTCTGAATGGAGGTCTCCACATGAAGCCTCTCCAGCATTGTTACTGCGCGGTCAGCCTCGCGGCGTTGGCACTCATTCCGGCGCGTGCTGCCGAATCCGTGCGAACGACGCCACGTGAAGAGCACCCGGGTATTACCACCACATACGGAACGCTGACGCTGCGCGACGGCGTGAAGCTGCAGACGATAGTGACCAAATCCGCCGCTGCGACTGGCCGCGTCCCGGCCATCCTGTTCGTTCACTGGCTTTCGTGCGACACGGTCGCAGTCTCTGCCAATCCGACGGATGGCTGGTCGGCGATGATGCGCCGAATCGTGCGTGAATCCGGAGCGCTCGTCTGGCGCACGGAAACGCGTGGCGTGGGAGCCAGCGAAGGCGATTGC
>CBJNAT010000634.1:0-2646 GCA_966434585.1 uncultured Gammaproteobacteria bacterium
GCGAAATTGGCTACGGCTTACTTACTCGATCTTGCTCCGCAACGGGCTTGAGCTTCAGCTGCGTCAAATTCATCGACTGACGCGAGGCGGCGAGCTCCGACGGGGAAATGATGCCTACGTCGTCGGCGTCGAAGTCATCGAACGGCAGATCATCGTGCTGATCGTTGCCGCGATTCATGCGCTCGCCGCGATTGCCGCGATTGTCGTTACCGCGATTCGGGCGATTACCGCCCCCTTTGTTCCCGCCGCCTTGGCGATTGCGGGCCTGATTGCCGAGATAGCCTCTCACAGTTTGCCATCCAAAAATGCGGCCAAATCCGCTTTGCGCAGGGCGCCCACCTTCTGACCTTCGACTTGGCCGTTCTTGAACAGGATCAGGGTGGGGATGCCGCGAACATTGAAGCGCTGCGGCGTGCGCGGGTTGTCGTCGATATTCAGCTTGGCAATCGTCAGCCGGCCTTTGTACTCATCAGCGACCTGGTCGAGCATCGGCGCGATCATTTTGCACGGGCCGCACCACTCCGCCCAGAAATCCACCAGCACGGGTTGGCCCGACTTGAGCACGTCTTGTTCGAAACTGCTATCACTGACGTGCACGATAGTGTCACTGCTCACCAGGAGTACCTCCGGTTGGTTGTCGCATTTGTAGTAGAGATGAAGAAGCTGACGAGTGGGCGTTCGCGCCTTCGATCGGAAATGGGTGTGGGTTGCGGGTCGATACGTGTGGGATGGAAGTGTCGGAAGTGACTGCACTTGCCCGGTCGGGCACAATGGCGCGGCCTCGACGGTCACTGTGGGCGTTGGCTTTCAGCCGCTTCGGGACGAGGCCTCCGTAAGAAAACGCGCGTGCTCGATGCTTGGTTCGCCAGCTCTGGCCAGACCTAACTGGACAATTGCAATCCCCGGTGAGGGGTTCTACTTAACGAGGGGCTTGATACCGGCAAACCGGTCGGGCGGGTGCGGATGACTCCGCTCAGTGGTCGGTATTTAAGCCGTCCGTTTTCGAATTTGCAAGCCTTCGAACTTGCCGCAACGAGCCAATGTCGTGAGCGAATCTGCACAACCAACCTAAAGTTGAATCCATAGATGCCCGAATCACATTTGTCCGATCTCTCCTTCTCCAGCCTGCACTTGCCTGAACCCGTGCAACGCGGGCTCGCCGAAGCCGGCTTCGAGCGCTGCACACCGATTCAAGCGCAAGCACTGCCGCAAGCATTGGCTGGCATCGACGTCGCTGGACAGGCACAGACGGGTACCGGAAAAACAGCGGCCTTTCTCGTTGCGCTGTACGCGCGTCTGCTGCGGGCGGAAGTACCGCCGAGCCGACAGATCAACGCGCCGCGCGCCTTGATAGTGGCTCCAACTCGCGAGCTGGCCGTACAGATCCATAGCGACGCGGAAGTACTTGGCTCCTCAGCACCGCTCACTCTCGGCCTCGCCTTCGGCGGCGTCGACTACGACAAGCAGCGCCGGCACCTCGAGCAAGGCGTCGATATCCTGATCGGCACGCCGGGGCGCATCATCGACTTCTACAAACAAGGCGTCATCAACCTGCGTTCGGTCGAGGTGCTCGTGCTCGACGAAGCGGATCGCATGTTCGATCTCGGATTCATCTCCGACATCCGCTACATCTTGCGGCGACTGCCCGAACCCGATAAGCGTCTCAATATGCTGTTCTCGGCGACCCTTTCCCACCGTGTGCTCGAGCTCGCGTACGAGCATATGAACGAGCCGGTGCTCGTCCGCATCGAGCCCGACAAGATGACCGTGGATCGTGTCCGGCAGGTGATTTACTACCCCTCGCAAGACGAAAAGCCGCGGTTGCTCGTCGGCTTGCTGAAAAGCATGGACCCACGCCGCAGCATGGTATTCGTGAACACGCGGCGTGCGGCCGAGGACGTCTCCCAGCTCCTGCAGGCGAATGGCATCAACGCGGAAGCCATTTCCGGCGATGTGCCGCAACGCAAGCGCTTGCGCATGCTGCGCGACTTTCACGAGGGCACGCTCGCCGTGCTGATCGGTACAGACGTAGCCTCACGCGGACTGCACATCCCGGATGTGAGTCACGTCTTCAATTACGACCTGCCTCAGGATCCCGAGGACTACGTCCACCGCATCGGCCGCACTGCGCGTGCAGGCACGGAAGGTGACGCGATCAGTTTCGGTTGCGAGGAGTACGTGATGTCCTTGCCCGACATCGAGGCTTACATCTCGCGCAAGTTGCCGGTAGCTGCGGTGGAACCGGAGTCGCTGCCCGAGATCGTAGTGCCCGCACGCTCGCGCCATCACCGACCGCACGGGCGTCCCGAACGCGGGGGCGGCGGTCGGCACGATCGCTCGCAATCGCGTCGTAGCAGTCAGAAACCGCAGCGATCCGCGCCTCGAGCAGCACCATCGAGCCCGCCTCCCCAGGAGGCCACGGACGAGCCCGCGGCACCCAAAAAACGCCGCCGCCGCAGGCGCGGGCCAAGGCCGGCGGAAGCGGCACCGAGCACCGATATCAGCAGTCCGGAGTAGCGAATTCTCATATCGACAGCAGTTCCGCCACCCCGCGCACCGCAGGAAACTCATCCACAACGCGCGGCGGCAAGGTCGAGTCGGGTTGCGTGATCGTGACCAGATGCTGGATGCCGTGGGCGTGCGCGG
>CBJNAT010000635.1:0-2646 GCA_966434585.1 uncultured Gammaproteobacteria bacterium
GGTGAGATGAGCGCACGAAAGGCGGCATGCTCTGGCGGATCGAGGTTCAGCGGCACAGGTGGGAACGGGAGTGCGGTACGGGGCAACATGAATTCCGCGTGCGAAAAGCGAGTGTGATCGATCTGCATCTCGTGAATGTCGGCGGCTCGGGTCGCGATCCAATGCCCGCCGTTGCGCGCCGTCCAGAAGATATCGGGGCATGTGTCCTGCACGCGCTTCCAGGCGAGATGGATGTCGTCGCTCGCGCCGGGCAAGTTGAAGAAGTCGACGTCGACCACGCGTTCGGGCGGCACGTGCGAGGGCACGGGTACAGGCGGCAGGCTCGTATGTAGCATCGTTTACTCCCGTTCGTTCAGCGGCCCTTCCACAGGGGCTCGCGTTTCTCGAGAAAGGCACGTGGCCCTTCCTGAAAGTCTTCGGTCGCCATGAGTCGCATGATGGCCTCAGTGCTGAGCTCGACGAGCTCGGCGTCCGAGCGGTCGAGTGTCTGCCGTGCGAGGGCGCGCGTTTCGTACACGGCGATCGGCGCATTGGCGGCGATGCTGTGTGCGAGTCGCAGCGCTGCATCGATGACTTGCTCGTCCGGAACGCAACGGTTGATGAGTCCAAGGTCGAGTGCCTTCGGCGCAGTGATCGTCTCGCCAGTCAGCACATATTCCATGGCGACGCGGGACGGTAGCGCGCGCGGCAGACGATAGGCGCCGCCCGCAGCGGCGACCAAGGATCGCTTCACTTCCGGCAAACCGAACTTGGCGGTCTCGCCGGCCACTGCGAGATCGCAGGCGAGCGTGAGCTCAGTGCCGCCGCCCAGCGCGAAGCCGCGTACGGCAGCGATCCAAGGTTTGCGCCGTTTGGCGTTGACGAACCCGGCGAACCCATTGCCGCCAGCCACGAGCTCGAAGCCGCGTCCGGCTGCAGCTTCCGCCAGATCCGCACCGGCGCTGAACGCTGCGTCGCCCGCGCCTGTCAGGATGGCGACGCGGATGTCCGTGTCGTTCTCGATCTGCTTCACATAGCGGACCATCAGGCGCGCGACCGCACCGTTGATGCAGTTGCGCTTCTCGGGACGATTGATCGTGACGAGCGCAACGTGCGGCGACAGCTTCTCGAACAGCACGGCGGGCGCAGGCTTCGTGGCGGGGCGCTGCAGCGAGAAGTGATTCAAGCCATCGCCGCCGTCATAGATGTAACCGGACGTGCCGACGACATTGCTCTGCGGATCGAGGAGGAAGTCGATCGTTTGCGGCTCGAGATCGGTCACGCGCGCGACGACTCGGGCGTTCTCCGGCGTCCGCGCGATCACGGTGCCGCGGTCGGGTTTGCCTTTGGCATTGAACGTGAAGGTGAAGGTTTCGACCTTGGCAGGTCCTTCGTAGTCTTCGATGAAGTCGGGCACAGGCCCGTACGCAGCATCGCACTCGGCCTGCAAATCCCAGTTGCGCACTTCGATGCCGGCAGGCGCTGGCGTCGTTGCGAGCACGGCGCCGTGGTGCTTGGTCACGAACTCGCCGTTACCGTGCAGGAAGCCCGTTTTGCCTTGCTTCGCACGCAGTGAACGCACCATCGCAGTGATCGCGTGCGTCATGAAGTTATTGGTAGGGCCGCCGAAGAAGGTGAGCCCACCGCTCACGGTCAGGCGTGCATCGGCAGGCAAGCCGAGCGCTCGACGCGCGAGCTTCGGCACCACGGGGAAGCAACTGTAGAGCTCGAAGAGATCCACGTCTTTTGTGGTGAGGCCATTGATCTCCAGAGTACGGCGAAGCACGCGCTCCAGCGCCGGTGCGTGATCGTAGCGATCGCGTGCGAGCACATCGTAGGGCTCGTGCGCGCCGGCACCCGCCCACACATAAATGAGCCTGTGCTCCGGAATGCCGGCCGCCAGCGCGGCATCGCGATGCGTGAGCAAGACGCAGCTCGCCTGATTCACGCCGATCTGCGCAACCTGGAACTTCGTATACGGAAAGGCGATATAGCGATTGCTCTCCGAGGGAGTCGTGATGTCCGCTGGCGAGAGCGGCTTACCGCTCCAGGCATACGGATTCGCAGCGGCGATCTGGGACATGTTTGCCCAGATCGTGCCGGACTCGCGCTGCGCTTCCTCGAAGCTCTGCTGCCAAGCAACGCGGGTTGCGTTCTCGTACAGGGGGTACACGTCGGTGGGGTTCGCAAGCCCGTAGCGCGCGCACATCGGCGAGACGAAGTCCTCAGCGCTGGGGCGCTTCGCATGCGGGTCACGCTCACTCCACGGCGGCATCTGCCCTCGCATTACAGACTGCATGAGCGTCTTGGTCGCTTCCGCACCGCAGAGCAGTGCCACTTCGCTTTGCCCGCTCGCGATATCGGCAGCCAGATCGACCAACATCCGCACCGGCGACTCGCCGCCGACTGGCCCATGCACGGCCTCGACCGCACGCAGTCGAAGTCTTCGGGCGAGTAGCGCAGGCAAGTCGATATAAGGCCACGACATGCTGTTCACGATGCGGATCGTATCGATGTGACGGTGCCAGCCACCGCCGGCATCTTCGTCGGCGCTGCGCACACACCGCACGAGCATCTCGACAGGCTCGAGCGCGGGATCACACGCTTTATCCGTGAGTTCGCCGATGCCGATGATCGCACCCTTCGATCGCGTCGCGCTCATGCCGC
>CBJNAT010000636.1:0-2645 GCA_966434585.1 uncultured Gammaproteobacteria bacterium
GTCGAAGAAGGCATCGTGAAATTGTGCGAGGTCGAGTGCCATTGCGAGGCTCTGTCGTGTTCGCTGTTATTACGCCTGTGCTTCTTGCGGCAGACCGAGCAGCGTGGCGACGCCCAGCAAGCGGCTGGCCTCCTTCAACGCCTCGGCCTGACCATCCCACGAGAAAGGTAAGCTGCGGTGCTGCCGATCGCGCGCGAAGGCGCACAGCACTTGCACGGCCGCAGTGTCGATCCGCTGCAGCGCCGTCACGTCCAGTTGCACCGGATCGGGTGTGTCGATCCAGCGCAAAAGCGCACCTTTAAGGTCCGCTGCTTCGCGCAGCGTGCACGTCGCGGGCAGACTGACCACGGGCTTTTCGGCCAGTGCTTCGGCTACGACTGCGGGTGCGGCAGCATGTTTGCGTTTGGACGGCTTCATGGCTTTGTAGATGGATGAACGTCGAACTGTCGATTTCCCTGATTCGCTTTGGGTATCGGCATGGTGCAGGCGTGCTTTAGGAGCACTACGTCTCGTCATGAGTGGAATCCCGTGCGAACCGCGCTGGTCAATCGCCGCGTCGCACTGCAGCTAAGACGCCCTCGCAGAACACTCGGGCGCGAAAACCTGAATTAACCGACCGCGAGGAGCGAGCCTTTCTTGCGAGCAGGTGTGGCTCGCTGTGTTTCAGTCGCCGCCGGCGCTTCGGTGACCGGCTGCGGCATGCGTGCCGCGCGGGGATTGACAGGGTCTTCGACGATGCGCTCGCCATGCAAACGACGCAGCAGCTCCGCTTCGTGCCGAGTGATCCCGCAGGTACTCACCAGTTCGTCGGCGGGTGCACCGCGTTTGGCTAGCCGCACGGCGAGGTCGTAGCCGCGCGCTGCAGGTGCCGCCGCTTGTGGCGGCTGGCGCGCGCCCTCTTCCATCTGCCCAGCGAGCGCCTGGATGCGCTGTTCCATCCGCAAGACGTGCTCCTGCATCACCCGCACCTCGACGAGTGCAATGTCGAGCTGTTCGAAGAGCCGCTGCGAATCACGCTCCATCTGCTTGCGCCAACGTAGCACCGCCCACGCCAGCACGGCGCAAGCACCGATCAAGAACACACCACGCATGAAGATCAGCGCGGCTTCCAACGAGACGGAGTCGAACATCGAAACGCTCCTGTGATGCAGCTCACGTAGCGTCAGAAAGCTGACGCACGATGAGTCTTCCCAACGGTGGAGGAGCACGATCTATGCCGCGCATTCGAGACTGATGGATGAATGCGATGAAGGTGTGAGGGGGGTCGCAAGAATGGGCTACGGGCTACGGGCTACGGTCAGAATAGAAGCAGCTGCGGAGCACCCTCTGGCCGCAGACCGTAGCCCGTAGCCTGTCGTCCCGCCGTGCTCAACTTTTTTCCCGTCCGGCCGCTATTCAGTGACAAGCATCACAGCTAGGCACGGCAAGGATATGCGCCTCGATCTCAACCCCACTCGCAGCCTGACCTCGACCGCGAGTTCGGCCGGCAGCTTGCTGTCGGAATGGCGCGTGGGTGCAATCGTCGAGGCGGTGGCGGTGCGCGATGTCAGCGGACAATTGTGGCTGCGCATCGGCAATACCAACTATCCGGCGCGCGTCGCCTCCGGCCCCACTGAAGGCCCCGCGAACGGTGAAGTGCTGCAAGCGCGCGTGCTGCGCACGAGTCCCGTGCTCGCGCTCGAAGCTCTGCAGACGCAGGATGCGCAAGATGCCGAGCAAGTCACTGCCAACGCGCTGCTGCGCTATGTGCCGAAGCAATCCAGTCCGGCAGCGCTCGCGGCCAACTTGAGTTTTCTTGCGCGCGCTCAGGGCGAGCAATTGCCGTCCTCTGTGATGCGCGCGGCCGCACTTCTGTGGCAAGCGCTCCCCGAGGCCGAGGCACTCACCGACCCGAGCCAGCTCCAGCAGGCGCTCACGCAATCCGGTGCATTTCTCGAAGCGAAGCTGGCACACGGCCGCTCCACCTTAGGCGACTTGAAGGCGCTGCTGCTATCGCTGCAAGCCTCGCTATCTGCAGCCGGTGCACGCGCGAACGCGGCGGCACCGAACACGGCGGATCGCACGGCGCTGCCGAGCTCCGGTGGCACCCTGGCCAATTTGCCGGCAACGCCCGCCTCGCTCGCATTGCTGGACCGTCCGCCGGAGCAGCTGAACGAGCTCGCGCGCCAGACGGAAGGTGTGCTCGCTCGTTTGACGACGACGCAGATTCAGAATGCGACGCAGACAGCAACACCGTCCGCCATCATGCTGGAGCTGCCGGTACGGGTGGACGATCGCACCTCCATGCTGCGTTTGCGAATCGAACGGGAGGCCTCGCGCGAGCGGCAGGAGAGCGACTCGAGTTGGACCGTCGAAGCCGCTCTCGACCTCGGCGCACAGGGCGGCCTGCATGCGCGCATCGGTCTGACCGGCACGCGCTTGACGGTGCAACTGCGAGCCGACAGCCCGTACGTCGTGGAGCAGCTCACGTTGCGCTCGCCCGAGCTCACATCGCTCCTGCGTGAATCGGGACTCGCCATCGATCGCATCGTGTGTCTGCACGGCATGCCCGCGTCGCACGACAATAAACCCGTGCATCGCTTGCTGGACGTGCGCGCATGAGCGATAGACCGCGCGTTCCAACAGCTATCGCCCTGCACTACTCG
>CBJNAT010000637.1:0-2639 GCA_966434585.1 uncultured Gammaproteobacteria bacterium
GTCACCACCCGAAAACGATACGAGCAGATGTTCTTGCAGTCGTCGATGGCGTCACGCACCGCTGCGTATACGTTCGATCTATCGTCAGGATGTGTCATCGCGACAAGTGCATCCGGACATCGCTGCGTATCGACGCCGGCAGCACGCAGCGATTCGAGCTCGTTTTCGGTCCACAGGCGTCGTTGCGTCGGCAACTCGATCTCCCAAGAGGAAATGCCCGCCGCACCCGTCGCCAAAGCAAGCAGGTTCTTCTGGTGCTGCAGATCGGCATTCACCAGAGCCAGGCGCCGCGCATCCTTGCGAGCTTGCGATCCCAAGTGAGCATCGTAGACAGCGGTAATCATGGCGATCGCCAATACGCACAATGCAATCACACCGATCGTGAGTGCCAGCCAATCACTAGCGAAAGTGGCCCCACCCAAGCAGTAGGAGCCCGGTGCAAACTTCGAGGCGCTCATTGCCGTGTAGTGCATGCCAGCGATCGCAAGCCCCATGATGATGGCCGCAGCAACGCGCGCCAGAGCCATCGTTCGGGAACGACCGCTGCGCAGCTTGAAGAAAAGCCACAGCGCAACGAAAGAGGCGCCGACGGCGATTGCGACCGAAGCGGCAACCAACATCGGTTCGTACGTGATCATCGGAACGATCTGTATGGCAGACATGCCGCTGTAGTGCATGGCACAGATGCCGGCTCCCATGACGAGCGCGCCGATGGCCAGCCGGGGCAAGCTCAATTGCGAGCGAGTCGAGATGGCGAGCGCGAATCCGGACGTGACGATGCCGATGGCAAGAGAGGCCAGTGTCGTGCCGATTCCATAGCGAAGCGGGATCGGTAGGGAGAAGGCAAGCATGCCGATGAAGTGCATGGACCAGATCCCGATGCCCATGGCCACCGCGCCACCCAGCAGCCAGAGTCTGCTCCAGCTACGTTGCGCATCGGCGATGCGCCCGGCGAGCTTGAGCGCGGTGTACGCGGCCACCATCGCGACGACGATCGAGAGTGCGACGAGCCAGAGATTGTAGTTGGGTTGCATGACAGAGTGACGCTGGGCTTTTGGGTCGGAGCTCGGGTGTCGCCTGTGCGGCTCGCGCGCATCCTTCTTCAAGTGCTTGTATCGACCGTCGCGTAATCGCTTTGAGAATTTTGCTGCTTTTTCCGGGGCAGATGTGGAGATCGCTCGGCGATTCCCTGAAGGCATCGTTCTCCTTTTGACTCAGCTCTCCGCGGCAGTTCAAGTTGTGACGATGCGCGCCGATCCTCTTCGAGGTGGGGGCCATGTCGGCAGCACGACTAGAACTGAAACTCTTACGCTCGCATGTCGTTCAGGAGCGGCGAATGATCGAAGTCCCGGAACTTGCGAACCACCGCATACTGGTGATCGATGACAATCCGGCGATTCACGAGGATTTCAGGAAAATCCTCTCGGCCGACACCGACGATGCGTGTCTTTCCGCCATCGAACAGGCGCTGTTCGGTGAGGCTCCCGACCAAGCAGCCCGTCCAAGCTTCCAAGTCGACTACGCATCTCAAGGGCAACAAGGTGTTGCGTTGGCCGCCAAAGCGGCGGCTGCAGGGCGACCGTACGCGCTGGCCTTCATCGATATGCGCATGCCGCCCGGCTGGGACGGTCTGGAAACGATCGAGCGTCTGTGGGCCGAAGACCCCGACGTCCAGGTGATCGTGTGTTCCGCCCATTCGGACTACGACTGGGGAGATCTCACTCAACGCCTGGGTCACTCGGACAAGCTTCTGGTATTGAAGAAACCATTCGAGCCCATCGAAGTCCTGCAGTGTGCGAGTGCGCTGACGCGCAAATGGCAGCACGAACAAGTGCTGCGCCAGCAAGTGCAGTCTCTCGAACACGCAGTCACCACGCGTACCGAGGGTTTGGAAGCAGCCAATCGACAGCTTCGCTACCTCGCGACTCACGATGCCTTGACGGCACTGCCGAACCGAGTGTTGCTGGAAGATCGGCTCGAGCAATCGGTCGCGCACGCCGACCGCGACGGGGAGCAGTTTGCCGTGCTGGTCTTCGATCTCGATCGCTTCAAGCTCGTCAACGATTCGCTCGGACATCGGGCGGGCGATGAGCTCCTCGTCTCTGTGGCGCGGCGACTCTCGGAGAACATTCGCAGCATCGATACGCTGGCGCGCGTGGGCGGCGATGAGTTCATCATGGTCGTGAGTCCGCCCATCGAGCCGCTCGAGGTCGAGCAACTGGCGCAGCGCGCGATCGAAGCCTTGCAACCTCCCATCACGATCGCCGGCGTCGATGTCCATGTGTCATTGAGCGTCGGTATTGCGTTCTACCCGCAGGATGCGAGCTCGGCCGAGTCGTTGATCGCCCACGCGGACGCGGCAATGTATTGCGCGAAGCAACGCGGCAGGAACAACTTCCAACGCTTCGCGCCGGGCATGGACACAGGGACGCGAGAGCGTGCGAGTTTGGAAAGCGATCTGCATCAAGCGCTCGCCCTGCAGCAGTTCGAGCTGTATTACCAACCCAAAGTGGATACGAATACGGGCAGGGTGCATAGCGCCGAGGCGCTGATCCGCTGGCGCCATCCGGAACGAGGACTGGTCTCGCCGGATCAGTTCATATCGATCGCCGAGGAGTCCGGGCTCATCGGCCCGATTG
>CBJNAT010000638.1:0-2635 GCA_966434585.1 uncultured Gammaproteobacteria bacterium
CGCTTCTTCGTCGGCCGCCGGCCCGAGCTAGCCATGCTCACCGCAGCACTGGACCGCTGTATGACGAGCAGCCATGGCCGCGCGATGATCGTGCGCGGCGATGCCGGCATCGGCAAGACGCGTCTCGTCGAAGCGCTGCGCGCGCACGCGCGTGAACGCAACGTGGCTGTGCACTGCGTGCAGGTCTTCGACTTCGGCCAGAAGGCCATCCGTCGTCCCCTGGCCGCTCTGACACTGAGTCTGCTGGGACTCGCGCCAGAGACGCCTGCCGAGGATCGCGCTGCACGCGTTGGGACGGTTGCCACGACGCAGGACGAAGCGATTTTCTTGAGCGAGCTGATCGATGCACCGCTCTCCACGGAGCTGCGGGCGCTGCAGCAGGCGATGCCGGCCGCGCGTCGCGCCCGCGGGATCGACGAGGTGCTGGGCAAGCTGCTGCGCGCCGCGTGCGCGTCAGCACCGCAGCTCGTCACCATCGAAGATCTGCATTGGGCGCACGCCGAAGAGGTCGAGCGCTTCGCGGCGTGGCTGACGGATATCGCCGCAACACCGACGCTGCTCGTGGCAACCACACGGCCGGAAGGCGAACAAGCGGGCGCGCTCATCAAGGCAGGTGGACGCCGCTGCCCCGTAACCACGCTCGATCTCGCGCCAATGGCGGACGATGAGGCGCACGAGCTCGCTGCGCACTACGCACACCTCGCGCCGGAGACGATCGAGGCTTGCATCCAGCGCGCGGAGGGTTACCCGCTGTTCCTCGATCAGCTGTTGCGAGCCGCGAGCACCCACCCGGAATCGCTGCCGGCGTCCATTCGCTCGCTGGTGGTTGCACGGGCCGATCGGCTCCAACCCAACGATCTCACTGCGTTGCACGCAGCCGCGGTGCTGGGGCAGCGCTGCGAGCTAGATGCACTGCGTGCCGTGACCGGCATCGATTCGTTCGAAGCCGACGGCTTGCTGGACACAGGCATCATGCGTCGCGAGGGTCTCGAGCTCGAGTTTGCACACGCGCTGTTCCGCGACGCGGTGTACCAGTCCATCGTGCGCTCGGAGCGCCGCGAGCTGCATGCGCTCGCGGCCGAGTGGTTTCAGGATCGCGAGCTGCGGCTGTACGCCGATCACCTTGCGGGGGCGGAGGATTCGCGGGCGGCCGCCGCCTACATCGAAGTTGCGCGCGCGGAACGTCGTGCCGTGCGTGTGGAGCGTGCGATCGAGTGTGCTTGCAAAGCGCAGGCGCTGGCTCCCTCCGCGCGCGTGCTGCATACGGCGACTTGCCTGTTGGGCGAGCTGTATCTGCAAGCCGGCCGCACGCACCTGTCACTCACGGCTTTTCGCGAGTCGCTCGAATCGGCCGACACACCGTTGGCCGAAGTCGAAAGCTGGGTGGGTATCGGCTCGGCGCTGCGCATCATGGATCGCTACCAAGAAGCGCTCGAAGCACTGGACACTGCCGAAACCAAACTCGACGAGAACGCGTCCGCACAACTGAAGGTGCGTCTGTGGACCTTGCGCGGCAATCTTTATTTCCCGCTCGGTCGTGTCGATGACTGTCTCCACGCCCATGCCCGCGCGCACGAATACGCCGTCGCAGCGGACTCGCCTCTCGATATGGCGAGGGCCGACGGGGGGCTATGCGATGCGTGGTATCAACGCGGCCGGATGTTGACTTCACGTAAGCACGTCATGCGCTGCATCGAAGCCGCACGTAAGCATGAGCTCAAAGCAATTCAGCTTTCGTATCTACCCATGCTCAGCGTGACGCAAATGTATTGCGGCGAAATCGCAGCGGCCATGGCGACGAACGAGGAAGCGTTGACGCTCGCACAGAGAGTTGGCGATCAACGCGGCGAGCTACTGGCACAGCTGACGACCGCGTCCGCGTTGTTGGTCGCCGGCGACTTCGTGACGTGCGTGGAGCGCGCAATGCAGACGCAGGCCTTAGCGCGTCAGCTCGGCGCCAGGCGCTTCGAGGCGGAGAGCATGGGCGCGCACGCCGCGGCGCTGTTCGCGCTGGGGCAAACCGATGAGGCGCTCGCATTGCTGCGACCTGCCATAGACATCTGTCGCAGCACCGGCCCGACCTATTGTGGGCCGGTGCTGCTGGGCATTCTCGCCCGCGTCACGAAGGACAACGCTGAGCGCATGGCCGCGATCGCGGAAGCAGAACAACTGCTCGCAGAAGGCTGCGTGAGCCACAGTTATTTTGAGTTCTATACCAGTGCGATCGAGATGAGCCTGGAAGCAGGCGATTGGTCAGAGGCACGGCGCTTTGCAGATGCCCTTACGGCATACACCGCCGAGGAGCCCACACCGTGGACCGATGCCGTCGTCCGCAGAGGCCGGATACTCGCGCAATTCGGCGAACAGGGTCCACGCCGCGTTGCGATAGACGAGCTGCGTACGTTGCACGCGTCATTCGGCGCAATGCCGGCGAAGCCGATGCTCGACCGGTTGAGGAACGCGATCGCATCGTGCGAGCGCTCGGCAGTGGCTTGAGCGCGGCAATCAGACCTCACGGCAAGTCGCCCGCCAGCTCCGCGAGCTGCGCCCGACCATCACGCCAGAGTGCATAGCTAGTTCGCCGCTCGCCCTCGATGATCGTAGCGCGTGTGGGGCTCGCCGCGGCGATCCTCGC
>CBJNAT010000639.1:0-2619 GCA_966434585.1 uncultured Gammaproteobacteria bacterium
ATTCTCCGGACTAACCCTCCCCCGCGAATCGCCACACAAGCTCACGCACGCGGGTCAGGACTACTTCTTCTGCTGTGCCGGTTGCAAAGCGAAGTTCGCGGCGGATCCGCATCGCTACCTGCATCCGGGTGCGCACCAACCCACGCACGGCCACGCTGCTCCCGCGATCGAATCACCACCGGGCACGATCTACACCTGCCCGATGCACCCGGAGATTCGCCAGGATCATCCGGGCACCTGTCCCAAGTGCGGCATGGCGCTCGAGCCGCTCATGCCGGAGCTCAGCGACGAAGATCATCCCGAACTGACCGACTTCCGGCGCCGCTTCTGGTGGACGTTGCCGCTCACGATCATCGTCACGGTGCTCGCGATGGGCGGACACCGATTCGGCTGGATGACTCCCGCCACTCAGACCTGGCTAGAGCTCGCACTGTCACTACCCATCGTGCTGTGGGCGGGTTGGCCGTTCTTTGTGCGCGGCGTGCAATCGATGGTGCATCGCAGCCCGAACATGTGGACGTTGATCGGTACGGGCACCGCGGCGGCGTTCATCTACAGCGTCGTGGCGACGATTGCGCCGCAGGTATTCCCCGCGAGCTTCATGGCGCATGGGCGCATCGGCGTTTACTACGAAGCAGCCGCCGTGATCATCTCGCTGACGCTGCTCGGTCAGATCCTCGAGTTGAAGGCGCGTTCGCAAACGTCGGCCGCGATCAAGTCGCTGTTGAAGCTCGCACCCAAGACAGCGCGCCGCATCGCGCCCGATGGCAGCGAGAGCGATGTGCCGCTGACACATGTGCACGTCGGCGATCTGCTGCGAGTGCGCCCCGGCGAGAAAGTGCCCGTCGATGGCACTGTGGTGGAAGGCACGAGCTCGATCGATGAATCGATGCTCACGGGCGAACCGCTGCCGGTCACGAAGCGGTCCGGTGACAAGCTGATCGGCGCCACGCTCAACACATCGGGCAGCCTGATCATGCGATCGGAGCGCGTGGGCTCGCAGACCGTGTTGTCGCAGATCGTGCAGATGGTGGCTCAGGCGCAGCGCTCCAAAGCGCCCTTGCAGCGGATGGCCGATCGCGTCGCGGGTTACTTCGTCGTTACGGTCGTGCTCGTTGCACTCGTCTCATTCTTCGCGTGGGGACTCTTCGGTGGCGAGCGCGGCTGGGTGTTTGGGCTGATCAATGGCGTGTCGGTGCTCATCATCGCGTGCCCCTGTGCACTGGGCCTGGCGACGCCGATGTCCATCATGGTGGCGAGCGGCAAAGCGGCGACTCAGGGTGTGTTGTTCCGTGACGCGGCAGCGATCGAGAACTTCCGCCGCATCGACACGTTGATCGTCGACAAGACAGGCACGCTCACGGCAGGCAAGCCGGCGTTCGAACGTGTGATTGCGGCGCCGGGCATGAGCGAGACGGAAGTGCTGCGACTCGCAGCAAGTCTCGATCAAGGCAGCGAACATCCGCTCGCGGCGGCGATCGTCGCGGCGGCACGGGACAAAGGCATCCAACTGGCTAAAGTGGAGGGATTCGAATCGACATCGGGCATCGGCGTGCGCGGCATCGTCGAACGACAGCGGTTGAGCCTGGGCAATACTGCGCTGATGCAGCAGGCTGGCGTGAGCGTGGATCCTTTGGCGAGTGCAGCCGACGAACTGCGCCAGCGAGGCAGCAGTGTGATGTATCTCGCGCGGGATCGCGAGCTACTGGGTCTGCTCTCGGTGGCCGATCCGATCAAGCAGAGCACGCCCGAAGCTGTCGGGAGCCTGCACAAGTCCGGCATGCGCCTGGTGATGGCAACGGGCGATGGACTCGCGACTGCGCAATCGGTCGCCAAGCAACTGCGCATCGATGAAGTGCATGGCGAAGTGAAGCCGGCGGACAAACTCGCGCTCGTCGAGAGACTGCAGCGCGAAGGCCGCATCGTCGCGATGGCGGGCGATGGCATCAACGACGCGCCGGCGCTGGCAAAGGCAGACGTGGGTGTGGCGATGGGCACCGGCACCGACGTCGCGATGAACAGCGCTCAAGTCACGCTCGTGAAGGGCGACCTGCGCGGCATCGCCCGCGCGAAAGACATTTCAGTGGCCACAGTGAAGAACATGCGGCAGAACCTGGCATTTGCATTTTTGTACAACGCACTGGGCGTGCCCATCGCGGCTGGTCTCCTCTATCCGCTCACGGGCTGGCTGCTCTCGCCCATGATTGCCGCGCTAGCGATGAGCCTCTCGTCCGTATCAGTGATCAGCAACGCGCTACGGTTGCACGTGCGCTGAATGAAGGCGGCTTCTGACTGCGAAAGCGAGGTATTGAGGGGCATGACAAAAGACACAGAACTGGCCCATGAAGCCGCTCCCGCGAAGTCTCGGTTGGCCTATCGCGACGAGCGCTTTCTCGATAGTGACGATGGGCGTCCACTGCGTATCCTCTCGGAGTACCTCGCCCCGTTGCATGCCTTCAAACGCGCGCACGTGCAGGACACGGTCGTGTTCTTCGGCTCAGCGCGCGTTCGCGATGGCGATCCGCTCGCCGTCTACTATCAACACGCGCGCGATCTGGCCGCGGCGATCACACGCTGGAGCCTGAGCCTGTGCCAGGAGCCCTGTAGATTGGTTGTGTG
>CBJNAT010000640.1:0-2618 GCA_966434585.1 uncultured Gammaproteobacteria bacterium
GTGAAGGGCAGTATCTGCGGATGCGTCACGAGTGTGTGCCACGCCTCCATGAAGGCTTCCATCGTCACCTTCCAGTTCGCAGGCACGACTTTGCCGACCCAGATCGCGGTCGTGCATTGGTCATGGCGCCAACGCTCGAAGTGCTGCGGGAGTGGCGCGAGATATTCCTCGAGGCTCGGCCCACCCGCATTTTCACGAATGAAAATGTAGCCGCCCCAACGGCTCACCTGGGCCTCGGGCAAGCGCATCTCGCTGTCCTTCAAATGCTTGAAGTCCCAGCGGCAGGGGATGTGACGCAGCGAGCCGTCGGTGTTCCAGGTGAAGCCGTGGAACGGACATTGGAACTGCTTCGCGTTGCCGTTCTCGGTGCGCAGCTTGCGGCCGCGATGCAGGCACACGTTGTGAAACGCACGCACGCTGCCGTCCGGCTGGCGACTCAATAAATAAGAGCGCCCCGCGTTCTCGTAGACGACGAAGTCGCCCGCTTCCGGCAGATCTTCCTCGCGCGCCGCAAATTGCCAGACGTTCGGCCACATCTTCGTGCGCTCGAGCTCGGCGAAGGCTTCCGACGTGTACCGTTCGGCCGGCAGTGGCTCAGAGCCCAGATAGGTATAACTTTCGGTTCGCAGGAACTCGGGCACGGGTCGCGCGTCCGTTTGCATCAGATCCACCCAGCTGATGCCCGCAGAGCGGTTCTGTTCGCCCGAAGCTTTGCTGTCTGTATTGGTCGACATGCCGTCCGCCCAGATTGACCCACGAGCCGGAAGGATGCGGCGGGGCGTCAAGCGCGTCACCTAGCCGAAACCATAGATTGTTTTTGCCGTGGGCTGCGCCATTCTGCGCCTAGTTGAAACTCGGGATCGGACTCCTGTCGCGACCCGAGTGCGCCGAGCAAAAAGTGTGATTTTTGCTCGGCGCTCGCCACCTTCGGCGGCGAGGTACATCCCTGTACCCGGGTGGCACTCGATAGAGATCGCTTATGGCTTCGGCATCGCCGCCTGCGCGAAGCTACAAGTGGCACGATGGACATTCAGCATGCTCAAACGACTGGAAGGTAAGGTCGCGCTCGTCACCGGCGGGACATCGGGCATCGGCGCAGGCACGGTGCGTCGGTTTGCGGCCGAGGGCGCACGGGTC
Source organism: uncultured Gammaproteobacteria bacterium (assembly GCA_966434585.1). Taxonomy (GTDB): domain Bacteria; phylum Pseudomonadota; class Gammaproteobacteria; order Steroidobacterales; family Steroidobacteraceae; genus DATELY01. The sequence goes on from CBJNAT010000640.1 coordinate 1,138, forward strand.
GCGTTCACCGGTTCCAATGCCGCCGCCGCCGAGAAGCTTTGCCAAGAGACCGGGGCATCCTTTCATCCCCATCGCGTGCAGGATGCGGCCACTTGGCCTGCGCTCATGGAAGCGGTGCTTGCTCGGTACGGCCGACTCGACATTGCCTTTGCCAATGCCGGGATCGAAGCGGGCGACGGTAGCGTCGAGTCGATCACCATCGAGGGTTGGAACCAGATCATCGCAGTGAACCTGACAGGCGTGATGCTCACGGCGCAGGCCGCCGTGCGCGCGATGCGCAACAACCCCGGCGGGCCAACCGGATCGATCATCGTGAACTCGTCGATGAATGCCTACCGCGCGATGGGTAATTTCATCGCGTATTCGACGACCAAGGCGGCGCTCATTGCGCTGAGCAAATCGGTGGCCATGCACTGCGCACAGCAGGGCTACAAGATCCGCTGCAACACCATTCACCCCGGCGTCGTCGAAACCGACATGATCCGCGGCGTGATCGATCGTTCGCCCGATCCTCGCGCGGCCCGTGCGCAGTTCGAGAGCATGGCGCCGATGCGGCGGATGGCGCAGGTGGAAGAGGTCGCTGGGCTGGTCGCATTTCTGGCGTCTGACGAAGCCGCCTTCGTCTCCGGGTCCGAATACGGCATCGACGGCGCCTCCACAGCAGGAACGATGGGCGTATGACGCGACTTGCGGGCAAAGTGGCATTGGTGTCCGGCGCACTTCGCGGTATTGGCCTTGCAGTGGCCGAGCGGTATCTCGCGGAAGGGGCTCGCGTGGTGTTGACGGATCTCGCGCCCGCGGACGCAACGAACGTGCTCGATACGCTGCAGCGGCTCGGTGCGAACGCCGACTACGTGCAGATGGATGTCGCGCACGAGGCGCAGTGGCGAAACGCGGAAGCGTACGTTCGCGCCCAACACGGGCGTCTCGACATCCTCGTCAACAACGCCGGCATCGACTGCACGGGTGCGGTCGAATCGCTCGAGTACGAGGCGTGGCGCCGCATCATGTCCATCAATGTCGATGGCGTGTTTCTCGGCACGAAGACCTTTACGCCGTTGCTTGCGGAGACGGGCGCAAAAACGCGCTATGGCTCGAGCGTCATCAACATCAGCTCGATCATGGGGCTCGTCGGTTACGCGGACACCTCTGCGTACAACGCCGGCAAGGGTGCGGTGCGACTCTTCACGAAGGCCGTCGCCATCGAGTTTGCACAGAAGCGCACGCCGATCCGCGTCAATTCGATTCATCCCGGCTTCGTCAACACACCGCTCCTGGAGATCGGTATGCGCAAGTGGGTGGCGCTTGGCATGGCCGAGAAGCCGCAGGATCTCATCGATGCGCTGGCTGCGGCCACGCCGGTCGGGAGACTCGCTCAACCCGAAGAGATTGCCGGCGCTGCATTCTTCTTGGCATCGGACGACAGCAGCTATTGCACGGGCTCCGAGCTCGTCATCGATGGCGGTTGGACAGCGCACTGA
>CBJNAT010000641.1:0-2618 GCA_966434585.1 uncultured Gammaproteobacteria bacterium
CGAGCGCCGCCGGTCCGCTCGAGCGGCGTGTTCAGGCGCAGTTTCGTGGAGCTCAAGCGCACGTTCCACGAGGTGCGCCGGTATCGCGCTGCGTTTCTGTTCCTGCTTGCGTATTGGCTGTACATCGACGGCGTCAACACGATGCAGAAAATGGCCGTCGACTACGGGCTCTCGCTGGGCTTTCCCAGCTCGAGTCTGGTCACCGCAATCCTCATGATCCAGTTCATCGGCTTCCCAGCAACGTTTCTGTTCGGGTGGCTCGGCGACAAGCTGACGCCCTTCGTCGGCATCGTCACTGGCATCGTCATCTATGCCGCCGTCACATGTTATGCGGTCACGATGACGACGATCACGCAGTTCTACGTGCTCTCCATTGCCATCGCCTGCGTGCAGGGCGCCATTCAAGCGTTGAGCCGGTCGTATTACGCACGATTGATTCCGGCCGAGCGTTCGGCGGAGTTCTTCGGCTTCTACAACATGATGGGCAAGTTCGCGGCAGTGCTGGGACCGGCCCTCATCGCTCTCACGGCTACGCTCAGTGGCAGCCCCCGAATGGCGTTGCTGTCCTTGCTGCTGTTGTTTGCGGGAGGCGCAGTGATGTTGACGATCGCAGCACGTGCGGCGCGCAGCTCATGATCCTGAAGTACGCACAGCGAGCAGTCCTTGCGGGCTACGCCTTCGCACGAGCCGAATTCGTCGTGCTGCTTGCAATGCTGGTCGTGGCGGGCGGGCTACTCGCATTTCTCGAGATTGCCGAAGAGATGCACGAAGGCGACAGCCGCGAGTTCGATCGCGCGGTTCTGCTGGGGTTGCGGCAACCGGGCGACCCCGCACGACCTATCGGCCCAGAGTGGCTTGTGAACGCGATGGTGGACATCACCTCGCTCGGCAGTACATCGGTGCTCACGTTGTTGACGGTTTTCACGGCTGGATACCTACTCGCGAGCGGGCGTCGCGCTGCGGCGCTGATGACACCCATCTCCGTGGCAGGCGCAGCGCTTGCAATGCGTGCACTGAAAGAGTCGTTCGCGCGATCGCGGCCCGATGTCGTGCCGCATCTCGTCGACGTGACTTCGGCGAGCTTTCCGAGCGGACACGCGATGGTGGCTGCGGCGGCGTATCTGACGCTCGGCGTCATCATGGCGGAGGCGAGCGGTCGCCGCGTTGGCATCTACGTGATCACGTGTGCCGTTCTCATTTCAATCCTGATCGGGTTCAGCCGAATGTATCTCGGAGTGCATTGGCCGACGGACGTCGTCGCCGGTTGGTGTGCCGGGGCCGCTTGGGCGGTAGGCTGCTGGTTGGTTACTTACCGCTTCGTCACGCGCCGCTCACCGCCCGCCTCAACCTCGTAATGTGAAACAGTGCGCGCAGGCGATGACACCCTGGTGCTAAAAACGCGCACAGTTCACACAAAGGACGTTGCATGTTCGGATCGATTAGGGATTGCGCCCAACTGACTGTGCGCGGTTTCACTCTGCTGGGTCTGGGTGTTCTCGCCGCGTGCGGCGACGGCAATGAGTCGGGCACTGCGACCCCGTGGCCACCGCCGACTTCTGCATCATGGCGCTCCGGCGTGTTTGCGCCAGCCAGTCAATTTGCTAACAAGTGCGTCAACACCAACGGTACCGACACCGAAACCGGTCAGCCGTACGGCTCAGGCACAATCCTCGATCAGAACAACTTCCTGCGATCGTGGACGAACGATCTGTACCTCTGGTACTCGGAAGTGCCCGATGCCGATCCGGCCACGTATCCAGACACTCTCGCTTACTTCGACGTGCTGAAAACGTCGGCGGTGACGGCCTCTGCCAATCCCAAGGATCGCTTTCACTTCACGTATCCCACGCCTGATTGGTTGGCCTTGTCGCAATCGGGTGTCGCCGCTGGTTACGGCGCTCAGTGGGTGATCATCGGCACCGCGCCGAATCGACGCGTAGTCGTCGCCTACACCGAGTTCGACTCGCCGGCGGGGGACGCCGTGATCGAGCGCGGAGCTGAAGTGATCAGTGTGGATGGCGTGTCGATCGCGACGGGGAACACCCAAGCGGAAATCGATGTTTTGAACGAGGGACTGTTTCCTTCGGATCCCGGTGGCAGCCATGAATTCGTCATTCAGGATCTTGGAGCGCCCTCCACCCGTACAGTCACGTTGACGGCTGAAAATGTGACGTCGGATCCCGTCCCGAGTGTCGGAACGGTGACATCCGGCAGCAGCACGGTGGGTTACATCCTGTTCAACGATCACATCGCGACCTCCGAGGCAGCGTTGATAGATGCCGTGGACGATCTCGTGGCGAGCGGCATCGACGATCTCGTACTCGATATTCGCTACAACGGCGGCGGCTATCTCGCGATCGCGAGCGAGCTTGCGTACATGATCGCGGGCAGTGCTCGCACGAGTGGGCAGACCTTCGAGCAGCTCCAGTTCAACGACAAGCACCCGACGAATGACCCAGTGACGGGCGATCCGCTCACACCCATGCCGTTCCTCTCCAGCGCCAACATCGATCCTTCGATTCGCGGACAGACTTTGCCGCAACTCAATCTCTCGCGCGTGTTCGTGCTTACCGGCGTCGACACGTGTTCGGCGAGCGAGTCGATCATCAACAGCCTGC
>CBJNAT010000642.1:0-2609 GCA_966434585.1 uncultured Gammaproteobacteria bacterium
ACCTTTTGATAGATGACGTGGAACTCGTATTTGCGATAAGCAGTGGCGATTTCTTCCTGCAACTGCTGCGTGCGCCACATGGCCCAGCGATCGAGCGCAACCATGTCCGATGGCGGCACGGAATCGCGACCCGGGTCGAAGCCGGCGAGATTGCCGAGCAGGAAACGCGCGGTGTTGCGAATGCGTCGATACGAATCCGAAATGCGCTTGAGGATTTCGTTCGACAAGCTCATCTCGTTGGCGTAGTCGGTCGCTGCAATCCACAGTCGCAGCACGTCCGCGCCGAGCGTGTTCACGATCTCCTGCGGCTCGATGCCGTTGCCGAGCGACTTCGACATCTTGCGGCCGTGCTCATCGACCGTGAAGCCATGCGTGAGCACCGCGTGGTACGGCGCACGGTCGTACATCGCAACCGACGTCAGCAGCGAGCTATGAAACCAACCGCGATGCTGATCGGAGCCTTCGAGGTATAGATTCGCCGGTGAAGTGACTTCCGGGCGAATCTTCGCGACGCAGTGATGCAGCACGCCGGAGTCGAACCACACGTCCATGATGTCCGTGACCTTCTCGTAGTCGAACGCTTCGCCGCCGAGCAGTTCAGCGGGGTCGAGGTCGAACCACGCATCGATGCCTTTCTCTTCGATGAGATCGGCCACTTCGGACAGCAACTCGACGGAGCGCGGATGCGGCTGCGCCGTCTGCTTGTGCACGAACAGCGCGATCGGCACGCCCCACGCACGCTGTCGCGAGATGCACCAATCAGGACGCGTGGCAATCATGTTGCCGATGCGGCTCTCACCCCACGCGGGCACCCACTGCGTCTTCGCGATCTCGCGCAGCGACGCTTCACGCAGGCCGGCCTGTTCCATGCTGATGAACCACTGCGTCGTCGCGCGAAAGATCACCGGGCTCTTGTGACGCCAGCAATGCGGGTAACTGTGTTCGAGTTTTTCCGCGTGCAACAAGGCACCGCGTTGCTCGAGCACTTTGATCACTTCCGGATTGGCATCGAACACGCGCAAGCCTTCGAACAACGGCGTGTTTGTGACAACGCGACCATCGCTGCCGACGGGATTGTCGACTTTAAGCCCATACTTCGAGCCGACGGCGAAGTCTTCCTGGCCGTGACCCGGTGCGGTGTGCACTGCGCCCGTGCCCGCGTCGAGAGTGACGTGATCGCCCAGAATCACAGGCACCACGCGGTCATAGAAGGGGTGATTCAGATGCAAACCCTCGAGCGCGCTGCCCTTCGTCATGCCAAGTTGCTTGGTCTCGCCGAGATTGGCGCGTTTGATCACCGCAGGCGCGAGTTCGGCAGCCAAGATGAGCGCTTCGTTACCTGTTTGTAATAACACGTACTCGAGATCGGCATTCAGAGCGACGGCTTGGTTCGCTGGCAGCGTCCACGGCGTCGTAGTCCAGATGACCACGCTCGTCGGCACGGCAAGCGGTACGCTCAACTTGAACCGACGCGCGAGATCGGCCGCGTCGCGCACGGCAAACTTCACATCGATCGCCGGCGACGTGCGCTGTTCGTACTCCACTTCCGCTTCAGCCAGAGCCGAGCGGCAATCGAGACACCAGTGCACCGGCTTCGAGCCCTTGTACACGTGCCCATTGCGGAGAATCGTCGCAAACGCACGCACCTGCTCGGCCTCGTACGCCGGCAGCATGGTCGTGAAGGCGCGATCCCAGTCACCCATTACACCGAGTCGTTGGAAGTCCTTCTTCTGCTGCTCCACCTGCGATTGCGCGAATTCGCGGCAGGCCTGCCGAAACGCGCGGGGCTCGAGGCGCTTCACGTCGCGGCCCTTCTTCTTCTCGATCTGGTGTTCGATCGGCAGACCGTGACAGTCCCACCCGGGCACGTAGGGCGCGTCGTAGCCATCCATCGTGCGAGACTTCACGACGATGTCCTTCAGCACTTTGTTGATGGCGTGCCCGAGGTGGATCGCGCCGTTCGCATACGGCGGGCCGTCCGCGAGAATGAACGTCGGCCGGCCCTTGGCGGCCTGTCGCAACTGCGCGTAGATGCCCTGCTCGCTCCACCACTTGAGCAGCTGCGGCTCGCGACGCGCGAGATCCGCCTTCATCGGAAACTCAGTGCTGGGCAGATTGATGGTGTTCTTGTAGTCGGGCATGTCGTCGGCTAAGTGGCACGGGCTTGGAGGTGCGTCGCGCTGAATGCGGCGCGCCGGGCCGGTATTTCTAACATTTAAGCGGGGTTGGAGCGAGTTCAACCAGCAGACGGGAGGGTACCGCTCAGCAATTCCCGGGCGAGTTGCTCATCCGCGCGCATCTGCAGAACGAGCGCGTCGAGGTTTGGAAACCACTCCTCCGCGCGAAGCCGCGCGATGAAATCGACGGTGAGATGGACACCGTAGAGATCACCGCTGAAATCCAGGACGTGGACTTCGATCAGTACCTGCTCGCCGCTCACTACCGGGCGCGTACCGACGTTTACCACGGCCGGATGGTCGTGCAACCCGCCCCCGCGCACGCGGGCGGCAAACACGCCACTAAGCGCAATATGGAGCCTTTGCGGGCGGATGTTTGCCGTGGGAAAGCCTAGCTTGCGGCCCAGTTTCTCGCCATGAACCACCCGACCG
>CBJNAT010000643.1:0-2605 GCA_966434585.1 uncultured Gammaproteobacteria bacterium
CTCTGACTGAATCAGCTCCTGAAATTGCGACGGGCCAGCTCGAGAAACTCTTTGGCGAGACGAGGCTGAGCCGCGCTCGCCGAGGTCACGAACGCATATTCCTGCACGATGCGCGGTTTGAACTTGCGGATGACGATACCCTCTCGCAGGAATGGTCTGGCGAGCATCTCCGTCACGATTGCGATGCCGAGGCCGCGGGCAGCGAGCGCACACGCCGAGCCTACGGTATGAGTTTCGATCGCAACTTTCGGTCGAATCCCGGCAGCTGCAAACGCGGCGTCGATCTGAGCGCGTGAGCGCCCGCCGAGACCAAGCAGTATCAGCGGCCGATCGCGCAGCAGTATGGGATCGAACGACTTCGCACGTGCGACGGGATTTGCTTTGGGTACGACGCAGGCGAGCTCGCTCGTCACGAGCTTCTCCGCACGCAGGTCAGGCCGGTCGAACGGCAGCTTGACGAAGCCTGCATCCGCCGCACCCGAGGCAATCATCGATTTACTGGTTTCCACGCTACCCGAGTCGATCGTCAGCCGCACGGACGGGTAACGCGCAAGGAACGCGGCCACGATCTCCGGCAACACACCCTCGGACAGGCTGGGTGGCGACACCAGCCGCAATTGACCGGTTTTGAAATTCGCGATGTCGCGCGTCAGGGAGTGGATGCGCTGAATGCTGCCGAGCGCGAGATCGACCTCGTCGAACAACGTCAGAGCTTCCGGCGTGGGCAGCAACCGACCCTTCTTGCGAATGAACAAGGGAAAACCGACCTGCTGTTCGACTTGCGCCAGCAGACGGCTGGCCGCAGGTTGCGATAGACCCAGCTCGCGCGCTGCGCCTGTGGCCGAGCCGCTGCGGATGATGGCGTGGAAGCAGCGCAGTGCCCGCAAGCTGATCTGCAGGTTCGCCGAGCTGGGCGTCGGCGGCTTCAGCATCGATCAGCTCCGTCGAGGAGGCATGAGCGGCAACAGTACATGGGAGGCTGTCGCAGGTCCGAAATGCACGCGGTTATGAGCGATGATCGTCGGGCCTGGTTCGCCCGCGGCTCGGCCTGTGTTTGGGTTGACATCGAAATGTGGGAAGTTGCTGCTCGATACTTCGAGCCGGATGCGATGACCCGCTTGAAAGAGATTGCTGGTTGGAAACGCCGTGATCTCTATTTCATAAATCCTGCCCGGTGTCATGAGTTGCAGATCCTCATGTGAGTCACGGAACTTCATCCGCAGTATCCCATGCGAAAGGTTCATCGCGAATCCTTCGCGGTAGTCCGGATTCGGGGGATACACGTCGACGAGCTTGATCGTGAAATCCGTGTCGGGTGCCGTGGATGAAACCCACAAGCGGGCCGAGATCGGCCCCGTCACTTCGATCGGCTCGGGCAAGGGCGCTGTTTCGAAGATGAGCACGTCGGCGCGCGCCGCGAGCGGGCCGAATGGCGGCTTAGCGCCGAACACGGCCTCGCTCGTGCGCTGATCGAACGCACCACCTTCCATGATGGGCGCTCCAGAGGTAATCGCGCCGCCTATCGTCGGCACAGGATTTCGCGGATCGAAGTCGAAACCCAGGCTGCTGCCACTGCCGCCGCCGACCTCCTTCGACAGCACACCATCGTGGCGTAGAAAAAAGCGTGTGGGCTGCACTTCCGGCGGCGGCCAGCTCTGCGCAGCACGCCAGTGTCCGCCATGATCCAAGCGCCCTTCCGGGCCTCTGCGGCCGCTACCGCCGCCCATGACGAAGTACCGCACCGGCGCCGTCAGATAATCGGGCGCATCGACATTTCTTAGATGAAGGTCGAACCACGCTCGCCGCAACGCGATGTAATCCGGCGCGATATTGCCGTCGAGCGTGGCGCCGGGGCCGAAATCAACGTCGCCGGCATACGTCACGGAGCGCTCGCCGTGAGTCCACGGCCCCATGACCAGGTGCACCGGACCGCGCTTGAGTTGCGAGAGCCGTGTGAAGTTCTCGACGGCGGATTGCGCATGCGGATCGAACCAGCTGCACACATGCACCATGGGCACGTCGGCGTAGGTGTCGTAGTAACCGCGCGCATATAAGCTCGGTTGGCGCCAGAACGCATCGAAGTGCTCGTGCCGCCACTGATCGATGATGTAATTCTCATATTCCGGTGCGGCGCTGAGCGGCGAACATCCTCGCTCCCAAGGCAAGCGGTGGAACCATTCGCCTGGCGGCTGCTCGAGCAGCGCCCGTTTTCGTGCGGGATCACGTTGCGTCTCCGGCGCAAGCAGCGCATGTCGATAGGCCCACGTGAGTTGCTTCAGCTCATACGCCCCGCCCTGACGCACGCCCCAGTGATACGCGCTCGAGAATCCGCCGCTATCGAGGAACATCGCGGCAAGACCCTGAGGCGCGAGACACGCGAGCGCGCTCTGCACGTGAGCGCCATACGACAGCCCCAATGTGCCCACGCGGCCATTGCACCACACTTGGCGCAGAATCCAGGCCAGCGTGTCCGCGCCGTCCTCTGCTTCGCCGAGATATTTCTTGAAGATGCCTTCCGAGCCGTGGCGCCCGCGGCAATCCTACAGAACGCAAACATAGCCAGCGGCAACGAACTCGGCCGCAATCTCCGGCTTGGCACGCGGTC
>CBJNAT010000644.1:0-2598 GCA_966434585.1 uncultured Gammaproteobacteria bacterium
CTCGTTCGATCGTTCATCGCCGCACCGTCGTTGGCGGCTCTTCGTCGTCGCTGAAGTGCAGCTCGCTCGCGAAGTCGAAACGCGAGAGGAGCACAGCCCCCTGACCGTTCACCGCGCGAGCGGGTTCACTGCAGAACCCGCGCACCACGATGCGATAAGTGCGTTCCTTGTGCGGCGCACCGCGCAAAGCCTCTTGCCGCAGCTCATCGATCGTGCACTTGTCGTCGCCCTGGGTGCTGAAGAACTGGGCCGTGCCTTGGCGGACGACGGTCAGGTTCGCGGGCAGGGCGCGCGCGTCCCGGCCTTCGTCGACGCCCGGAATACCGAACACGATCAGCAGCACCTGACCCGGCGCGACCTCGTTCTTGAAGCTGATGCGCACTCCGCCGCGTGGCCGCGCTTCGCCCGTACAGACAGTCCCTGTCTTACCCCAATTGATTTCAGCTGCAATGGTGCCTGCGATCCTGGCCTTCAGATACCCATTGCAGATCGACGGTTCGACGGGCGGCGCGGCAGGCGATTCTGCCGCCGCCCACGCAGTCACCTGCATGATCGCCATCAGGGCTGCCGGGAACCGGGTGAATAGATCAGTCACGCCTCACGCCTCAACAAATCAGCTAGTCTTACAAGGCCCCGATTGCCCACTCGATTCCGAGGACTTCGAGAGCCACGCATGTCAGAACGTCTACCCAGCCAGCTGCAACGCGGTCCAGTGACCGCTCGCCGTTACGTCAGCCGTCTCACCCAGAGTACCTTGGCCGTCATCATGGCCGGCGGGCGGGGCGAACGGTTGAAGCACCTGACGGACCATCGCTGCAAGCCTGCCACGCATTTCGGGGGCAAGTTCCGCATCATCGACTTCGTGCTGTCGAACTGCATGAACTCCGGCATTCGCCGGATCTCGATTCTGACGCAATACAAGGCGCATTCCCTCATTCAGCACGTGCGCCGCGGCTGGGGCTATTTGCGCGGCGAGCTCGGCGAGTTCGTGGAGATCATCCCCGCGCAACAGCAGCTCGGCGATTTCTGGTATCGCGGCACCGCCGATTCGCTCTATCAGAACCTCGAAATCATCAAGCTGCACAGGCCGCGGCACGTCCTGGTGCTGGCGGGCGACCACATCTACAAGATGGACTACGGCCCCATGTTGGCCTACCACTTGGAGAAGAAGGCCGATATCACCGTGGGCGTCGTCGAGATCCCGCGCGAACAGGCGATGGGCTTCGGCGTGATGACCGTGGACGTGGAAAACCGCATCCATCGTTTCACGGAGAAGCCGCCCCAGCCGGACGGCATCCCGGGCCGCGAACATCTGGCGCTCGCGTCGATGGGCATTTATGTATTCAACGCGAAGTTGCTGTACGGCTTGTTGGAAGAGGCCGCGAACAAGGCAGGTACGCGCCACGATTTCGGGCGCGACGTCATCCCGGGCGCGCTCGACACGCGACGCGTCTTCGCCTATCCGTTCCAGGACGTGCGTACGAAGGCTCAACAGTACTGGCGTGACGTGGGTACGGTCGATGCCTACTACGAGGCGAACATGGAGCTCGTGGGGGTGGATCCAGAGCTCAACATTTACGATGAGCAATGGCCGATCTGGACGTTCCAACGCCAGCATCCACCGGCCAAGTTCGTGCTCGACGACGCCGGACGCACTGGCATGGCGGTGAACTCGATGGTGTCCGGTGGTTGCATCATCTCGGGCGCGCAGGTTCGCGAGTCGATGTTGTTCACCAACGTGCGTGTGGAGGAGCGCAGTGCGATCGAGCGTTCGCTGCTGCTCACGGATGTGCGCATCGGTCGGCGCTGCACCGTGCGAAATGCGATCATCGACACGGGATGTTCGGTTCCCGACGACACGCAGATCGGCGTGAATCCCGAAGAAGATGCGCGCCGGTTCTATCTGAGCGAAAAGGGTATCGTGCTGGTGACGCGCGATATGCTTGCCAAGCTGTGACAAAGTGACTGGTGATCGGTGACCGGAAGAATGGGCTTCCCCTCTTTCCAGTCACCAGTCACTAATCATGAATGGCACTAAGTTAGCTACTTCGAGGGAGATATTTGGACAGGATTAACAGGATTAACAGGATGTATGGAACGGCGAAACGCGTGCATCTAGCTGCTCTCATCTCGCCATCCTGTTAATCCCGTTAATCCTGTCCAATTCTTGTGATCGAGGTGGCGCCTGATTGGTGCCATTCGTCACTAATCACTCTCCCCCACAAAGGCCGATCTTATGAAATCACTGCGCGCCGCGCTCGTTCTGCTGGCTGTCTTCCTCAGCGCATGTTCCGGCTTGGGCCCGAAACTGGAAACCCCGCGCCTGAGCATCGTTAGCGCGCACCTCGTATCGGCAGATGTGTTCAGTCAGCAGTTCAACATCCGCGTGCACGTGCAGAACCCGAACGATCGCGCGCTCCCCGTGAAGGGACTGGATTACGAGCTGTTCCTGGAAGGCGATAGCTTTGCGGAAGGTGTCAGTAACAAGCCCTTCGTCGTGCCGCCGCTCGGCGAGCAAGAGTTCGACATGACGCTCCGCACGAACTTCGTCAGCAGCATTGGCCGGCTGATGTCGCGCATGGAGAGCGCGAACACCGA
>CBJNAT010000645.1:0-2593 GCA_966434585.1 uncultured Gammaproteobacteria bacterium
GTCAGAACGAGACCCGGTGCGATGCAGTTGCTCGTGATGCCCTGCTTGCCGTATTGCACGGCGATCGATCGAGACAGGGCGATCAGCGCCGCTTTGGTTGTGCCGTAACACGTCCTGGTGTCCTCGCTCCTGATCCCTGCGACTGAAGCGACATGCACGAACGCGCCGCCGCCGCGCTGGATCATCGAGGGTATCGCGCAACGTGAGAGTTGCGCGGGTCCGATCAGATTGACTGTCATCATCTCAGACCACAAGGCCGCGGAAATATCGGCAACCTTTCCATCCTGTGGATCCGTGCGCACGGCGTTGTTGACGACGATGTCGATACCGCCGTGCGCAGCGATGACTTGATTAGCAAAGACGGCGATCGCGCTGGAGTCAGCCAGATCCAACGACCGGGCTTCGGCGGTGTGACCGGCTTTGCGCAGTTCTTCTGCCACCCGCAGGCCGCCGCGAGAATCGATATCGGCAATGACAACAAGCGCGCCCGCAACACAAAGTGCTTCTGCCGTCCCCTTGCCGATACCCGAAGCAGCGCCGGTGACGATCGCGATCTTGCCGCTCAGTTCCTGCATTCGTCCGCTCCTCTCGTAGGATGGCAACTTGTGAGAACAGAACGTCGTGGTTCCAAACGGGGAGACAGTTCAGTCCAGACCCCGAAAGAACTCACGCAGTTCCTGAATCACGAGTTGGGGTTGTTCAGACGGTGCGAAGTGGCCGCCACGCGGCATCAGCGTCCAGCGTCGCAGTCGAGTATTGGCCTCGATCAGCTTGCGTGGCAGATGGGTCACTTCCTTCGGAAACACGGCGTAACCCGTCGGCACGTCGATCACCGGTGTGCGGTCATGCGCTTTGGGCGTCACCCAGCCGTTGCGGCTGAAGTGTTCGAAATACAGGCGCAACGAGGTGCCGATCGTACCTGTGAGCCAATAGATCGAAGCCAGTGTGCACAACGAATCGCGATCGAAGACCGACAACACATCGCCATTGCAATCGCTCCATGCACGACGCCGTTCCCACAACCACGCCGCGGTACCCACCGGGGAATCGGCCAGTGCATAGGCGAGTGTTTGCGGATCGTGACGGTGCACGGTGATGTGGCTGACGATCGTCGGGAACGCTTGCGCAGCGCGCACCGGCATCCATTGCTCATCGGCGGCAAAGTCCGCGGGTGTCACACGCGAAAAGTCGACGCCGGGCAGCGTGACGATCGTCATGTACACACCCGTCAAGTGTTCGGCATGCGCATGTCCCAACTGAGCGGTGATGAGCGCGCCCCAGTCGCCGCCGGCTGCGCCAAACCGCGAGTAACCCAATACTTCGCGCATGAGCTTGATCCACAGTTGCGCGATACGAGGACCGTCAATGCCGGTGGTGCGCAATGGCGTGGAGAAACCGAAGCCTGGCAGCGAAGGAATGATTAGATCGAAGGAGTCCTCGTCCCTGCCGCCGTATGCCGCAGGGTTGGTCAGCGGTTCGATCAAATCCTTGTAGTCCCAGAACGTCCAGGGCCAGCCGTGGCTGAGCACCAGCGGTTTCGGATTCCGACCGCGGCCGCGCGCGTGCAGGAAGTGGATGGGGATGCCATCGATCTCGACGCGAAACTGCGGATACCGGTTCATCGCGGCTTCTTGCGCGCGCCAATCGAAGTCGCGTCGCCAGTAGTCGACCATGCTCTGCAACCATTCGCGTTCCACGCCGTAGGTCCACGCCTCGTTGCCGAAGTCATCGGCCCAGCGCACGTGTTCGAGCCGGTACTCGAGATCGTCGAGGTCCTGTTGCGGAATGGCGATGGTGAAGGGAGTGGGCTGCATACGAGCTCCGTGTTCCTGAATCATTCGGGCGAACGGTTGCCGGCCATGTGGCCGCCATCGATCGGAAAGACTTGCCCGGTGATGAACGAAGCCGCGTCCGAGCACAGCCACACCGCGCCCTCCGCCTGTTCCTGCGGCGTGCCGAAGCGGCCGATGGGTTCGACCCACTGTTTCAGCATGCCGTTTGCCGCCACGTTCCACTTGTCCATCGCGCGGCGCATCATCGGCGTATCGGTTGCTCCGGGGCAAATGGCGTTCACGCGAATGTTGCGCGTCGCGAACTCGAGTGCCGCGGTTCGCGTCAAGCCGGCGACACCGTGCTTGGCGCTGACGTAGGCGCCGAGTCCCGGAGAACCGATCAAGCTGGCGAGTGAGCCGGTGTTGACGATGGCGCCGCCGCCGACCTTCAACATGCAGGGGATTTCGTATTTCAATCCCAGGAAACACGACACCGTGTTGAGACGATGGCAGCGTTCGAAATCTTCCAGAGAGATATCGGTGATGTGTCCTTCCGGTCCGGGATGTCCAACGTGATTGTGAGCGAAGTCGAGGCGGCCGTAAGACTCGAGCACGAAGTCGATCATGGCTTTGACTGCTGCCTCGGAAGCAGCATCGACTCTGCAGAACCTGGCGGTTCCGCCTGCCGATGCGATCAGATCGGCCGTTTCCATCCCGCCTGCTTCGTCCAGATCGGCGACGACGACGCGCGCGCCGCGCGCGGCGAACAGTTGCGCTGAAGCGCGGCCGATGCCCGAGCCCGCGCCGGTCACCAGCGCGAC
>CBJNAT010000646.1:0-2588 GCA_966434585.1 uncultured Gammaproteobacteria bacterium
CTGCTGGCGCCCACGGCGGAAGATCGTGTGCTCGACCTGTTCTGCGGCCTCGGCAACTTTTCGTTGCCCCTCGCCCGCAAGAGCAAACACGTCGTAGGCGTTGAAGGCGATGCAGGTCTCATCGCCCGTGCACGCCACAATGCCGAGCGACAGGGCTTCGCCAACGTGACCTTCATCGCGGCTAATCTCGCCGATCAGCCGGAGCAGGGGACATGGGCCATGCAGCCCTACGACAAGGTGTTGCTCGACCCCCCACGCACAGGAGCGCGTGAAGTACTCCCGGTCGTTGCGCGCTCCGGTGCAAAACGCGTCGTGTATATTTCGTGTCACCCAGGGAGCCTTGCGCGCGATGCCGGCATTCTGGTTCAAGAACATCGATTCGTGTTGAAAGCGGCGGGAGTGATGGACATGTTTCCGCACACGGCGCACGTGGAATCGGTGGCGGTATTTGAAAGAAGCTAGCTAGCTTGCTAGTCGGCTAGTCTGCTAGTCAGAGCCTCGGCAACGCTTCTGGCTAGCCGACTAGCCGACTAGCCGACTAGCCGACTAAACGACAGTGGTGACGACTCTCATCCGCCCATGACCCTCGGCCCTCTCCTCATCGACATCGCAGGCAAGACGCTCACCGACGAGGATCGTGAGCTGTTCCGGCATCCGCTCGTGGGCGGAATGATCTTGTTCACCCGCAATTTCGAGAGCATCGAGCAGCTCACGGCGCTGGTGCGCGAAGTGCGTTCGCTGCGCGCTCCCCCGTTGTTGATCACGGTCGATCACGAAGGCGGTCGGGTGCAGCGGTTCCGCAAAGACTTCACGGTCCTGCCTTCGATGCGCCTGATTGGGCGGCGCTACGAGGTCGATCCAGCGGCGGGGAAACTGCTGGCCCGACAGTGCGGCTGGCTCATGGCGGCGGAGCTTCTCGCCACCGGCATCGATCTGAGCTTCGCGCCTTGCATCGATCTCGACTATGGCATCAGCAGCGTGATCGGTGATCGCTCTTTCCATCGCGATCCGCAGGTCGTTGCCGAGCTCGCCCAGGCTTACATCCACGGCATGAAGGACGCAGGCATGGTTGCCACGGCGAAGCATTTCCCGGGTCACGGCGCCGTGGTGGCCGATTCGCACCTTGCCCTGCCTGTAGATCGGCGTGCGGCTGCCGATATGACGGATGACCTGTATCCGTACGAGCGCCTCATCGCGAACGGTCTGCCCGCAATCATGGCGGCGCATGTGGTTTACGCGGATGTCGATGCACATCCGGCCAGCATGTCGTCCCGTTGGTTGCAGGATGAACTGCGAGGCCGACTTGGCTTTTCGGGTGCGGTCTTCTCGGATGACTTGAACATGGAAGGGGCGAACTATGCAGGCGGGCCGCTGGAACGCGTTCGAGCAGCCTGGAATGCGGGCTGCGACATGCTCCCGCTCTGTAACAATCGCAAAGGTGTGCTCCACGTCATCGACGGCTTCAAAAACAGCGCCGATCCTGTGAGCCAGGTACGCCTCGCGCGTTTGCGTGGCCGGTTCGGGCCGTCGCGCGGGGAATTGTTGAACTCAACTCAATGGCGTGAATGCGAGAAGGCGGTTCGCGACTGCCTCGAGCCACCGGCCCTGACTCTGGATCCATAGTCTCGGCCGGTTGCGAGCGTGCAGCGCAGCAGGCGAGACGTATGAGCCTCGATTCTCACATCCTGCAGACGGTACTGGCCTCGGCTCCGGCCGGAGTGCTGGTCTGCGAATCGCGCGATGGCGACTGGCGCATCGTGTTCGCCAGTGCGGCGATGGAACAGCTCACCGGCTATCCGATAGTCGAACTGCTCGGCCGCAACCCGCGCCTGCTCGTCGGGGAGGATCACGACCAGGAGGGGTTATCGCGCCTGCGCTCCGCAATCGAAGCGGGCCAGGAATGCACGGCCGTCGTTCGCAACTACCGCAATGACGGGCGGCAGTTCTTCAATGAGATTCACCTGCTTCCCGTGCGCAGCGCCGCCGGCGAGCTGACGCACTTCGCCAGCTTCCATCGTGACGTGGGCGACAAGCTGAGCGGAGAGCCACGCGCCGAGAAGCCGGATCCCATGATGAGCACGCAGACGATGATGGCTTACCTGCGTGACGACAAGCTCACGGGTTTGCTACGCCGGCCGTACTTCGAAGAGCTCGTGAAACGCGACTGGTCGCTCGCGCAGCGCGAGTCGCGCCGCCTGAGTCTCCTCGTGTTCGACCTCGACCATTTCATGCAGTACCGCGACGTGTTCGGCCGCGCAGGCGCCGATCAATCCTTCCGCCGCATTGCCCGCGCAGTCTGCAGCAGCTTCCGTCGAGCCAGCGATCTATGCGGCCGCTTCGATGAGGATCAGATTGCCGCGCTGACGACGAATATCGAGCTTGCGCACGCCACCAAACTGGCAGAGCAGGTACTCACGCGAGTTCGTGACCTCGCCATCCATCATCCGCGTTCATCGACCTCGCGTTTCATCACCGCGAGTGCCGGCGTGGTCTCCTGGATTCCGCCGCAGACTGCGCAGCCAGCCGACTTGTTCGAGGCGGGCTTGAAGGCGCTGGAACTGCAACTCCGCCAGGCCCGCGAAGCCTAC
>CBJNAT010000647.1:0-2575 GCA_966434585.1 uncultured Gammaproteobacteria bacterium
ACCATAATGGTACTGATGGGTATCGATCGACTGAGAACTGCATCAGTCTTTTGCTTAAGACGCGCGTGAACTGCCGCCCAGAAACCGCACTCGAAATCCCCGCTGTTGGCCATTCTTCGACAAGTCTGCGTGGAATTCGCGCGAGCGCGTCACCGATCCGTGCAGCGCACTGCAACAGCGGTTGCCGAGCGGGCACTCGTGCGTGTACGAAGAATCCGGACTGCCGCGGACGAACTCACACTGCCCGGCGGGAGTTAGTTGCTCGCTGCCCACTCTCCACAGGAAGCCCATGCCCGTGCCGCAACCACCGCTCGCGCCGGCGCGCGAACACCATGTGCACTCCGCCCACGGAGCTCGTCGCGACCCGTACTTCTGGTTGCGGGACGACACACGTCAGGACCCGGCCGTCCTAGCGCATCTCGCCGCCGAGAACGCGTATTACGAGGCGGTCATGCGGCCTCACCAGGGGCTCGTCGACGCTCTGTACGCCGAGATGCTGGCGCGCATCCGTGAGGACGACACGAGCGTACCCGTCCGCTACCGCGGACACTGGTATTGGACCGAGCAGCGACGTGGCAGCGAATACATCCTGCTGTGGCGACGTGTAGACCAGGACAGTGCCGCGCCAACACTGTTGATCGACTGTAACGAACGAGCGCGCGATCACTCGTTCTATCGACTGGGTGGCTATGAGATCAGTCCTGACAATCGCCTCATGGCCATCGTCGAAGATTTCGTCGGACGCCGTCAGCTGCAACTGCGCGTCAAGGATCTAACGACTGGCGCCTTTCTCACCGACCTCGTGGAAAACGTGGAAGGCAGCGTCGTCTGGACCGACGATTGCCGCAGCGTGCTGTACGTCGAGCAGGACCCCATCACGCTGCTCGGCCGGCGCGTGCGGCGCCACGTGCTGGGCACCGATCCGAAAAGCGATGCGGTGATTTATGAGGAGCCGGACGAAAGCTTCGATCTTGCGGTCTCGCGCTCGAAATCGGAACGCTTTCTATTCATCCTCGCGGAAAGCACAGTCTCATCCGAGTGGCGTTATGCCGCCGCCGACGATCCAGACTTGCGCTTTGAGCTGTTCCTGCCCCGTGCACGCGACCACGAATACGAGCTCGAGCACCTCGACGACAGCTTCATCGTTCGCACGAACTGGCAAGCACCGAACTTCCGCATCATGCGCGCGGCCATTGCGCCGCACCTTCATTGCAACGAGTGGGTCGAGATCGTCGCTCACGATTCGCACGTTTTCATCCACGAGCTCGAAGTGTTTCGCAGCTTTCTAGCCTTGAGTGAGCGTGCCGGCGGTCTGCGCCGCATACGCGTCTTCCCCTTTCAGGGCGCGCCTTTCCTCATAGCGACTAACGATCCCGCGTACACCGCCGACCTTGCAGCCAATCCGGACCTCGATACGAAACAGCTGCGATACGTTTACACATCGCTCACGACGCCGCTGACGACCTACGACTTCGACATCGACGCGCACGCGCAGACGCTGTTGAAGCGAGAAGCGGTGTTGGGCGAGTTCGATCCGGCCCGTTATCGGAGCGAGTTTCTTTGGGCCACGGCGCACGATGGCGCACGCATTCCTATTTCGCTCGTATATCGCATCGATCGCGCGCAGCTCGGCACATCACCGCTGTATCTGTACGCGTACGGCGCTTATGGCGTGACCATCGATCCAGCATTCAGCAGTGCGCGCTTGTCCCTTTTGGATCGTGGCTTCGTCTTCGCCATCGCGCATGTGCGCGGCGGCCAGGAGCTTGGGCGAGAGTGGTACGACGCGGGGCGCCTGCTCAACAAACGCAACACATTCACCGACTACATCGACGCTACGACCCACCTCATCGAGAACGGCTATGCCAGAGAGGGTCACGTCATTGCGTCAGGCGGCAGCGCGGGCGGATTGCTCGTCGGTGCAGTGCTCAACATGGCGCCGAAGTTGTATCGCGCGGCGGTGGCACAGGTGCCGTTCGTCGATCCCGTCACGACCATGCTCGACGAATCCATTCCGCTGACCACGCTCGAGTACGACGAGTGGGGCAACCCGCAATCACGGGAATTCTACGAGTACATGCTGTCGTACTCGCCCTACGACAATGTTCGGCGACAGACGTACCCGGCGCTGCTCGTCACGAGTGGACTGTGGGACAGTCAAGTGCAGTACTTCGAACCGGCCAAATGGGTTGCGAAACTGCGCACGATGAACATGAGCGATCAACCCATTCTGCTGCGCATGGAGATGAATGCAGGTCATGGCGGCAAGTCGGGCCGGTATCGACGGCTGCACGAAGTGGCGGAGGAGTACGCGTTCGTGCTGCTGGCGGCCGAAAAGCGGCTCAGTGTCCCGCTCACGGCGGAACCTCCGGTTTCGCCGAGCGCAGAAGCAGCCTCTGCCTGAAGCGTCCCGCGAACACCACTCTTGTCAGCGGCAGCTAGGCATGGCGATGATCGGCCACGCTATGCTGCCCCTCCTGCCACATCCAAGCGGTCATCAGCCGTACGTTCTGCTCGCGGATGACAGCGAAAGCGAGGCCGAGCTCGCACAGCTGGCATTTTCAAGGAGCGGCGT
>CBJNAT010000648.1:0-2574 GCA_966434585.1 uncultured Gammaproteobacteria bacterium
CATTCATGGGAGCGGAGATTTCGAAGTCACGCTCCTGGGATCGCCAGGCGATTTGTGGATTGCAACGGCTATCCAGCGCAGTGTTCGAAAACCGGTCATCAACAGGGTTGGGACCACGAGCCTGGTCCAGTACGTGCAGGAGATTTCTGCCGCGCGCGTGCTGGTGTGCAATGAGAGTTCCGCTTTCCATATCGCAACCGCGCTCGACGTTCCTGTGTTGGGCTTCCTCGGGGGCGGTCACTTCGGACGATTTGCGCCTTATCCGTCAGCGGTTGCGCAGCGATTCGCGCTCGCTCAAGTTCTCTATGTCGTAATGCCCTGTTATTCCTGCAATTGGCGCTGCGTCTTTCCCAGACTGGACGGTCTCCGGCCGTTTCCGTGTATCGAGGCGATATCGCTTGAGTCAGCCCGACGTGCGTTCGATGTGTTGCTTGCCGGTTCCGATATACCTGGCCAGATGGCGACCGCCCGAGCCGCTGCGGAGCACAATTCAGTACAGTGCCCTGTACCGCCGTCCACGATTCGGAGTGACCACTGAATGACTGATGTCGCTGCTAGAACTGCGGAGCAACAAGCCGCACAGAGTCTGTTTCAGTTCGAGATGGCAGAGCACGCCAAGGTACTCGAGGCGACGGTGCGCGTTGTTGGTGAGTCGTTGATTGCGGCCCTCGACGTACTCGTGTCCGGTCTTCGCAGCGGCGGCAAGATTCTGTTATTCGGCAATGGGGGAAGTGCGGCCGACGCGCAGCACATCGCTGCCGAATTCGTCATTCGCTATCGAGACGACCGAGCCGCAATTCCCGCGATCGCTCTGACAACGGATACGTCCGCGCTGACGGCATGCGGCAACGATCTCGGTTTTGCGGTGCTTTTTGCCCGACAGGTCGAGGCGCTTGGTCGTCCCGGCGACATCGCGATTGGTATCTCCACGTCCGGTAACAGCGAGAACGTAGTTGCAGGGTTGCGCCAGGCCCGTGGTGGCGGTCTGCGAACAATAGGGCTAGGCGGGGGGGACGGCGGCAAGCTTCGTGAGGTGTGCGACGTACTCATCGTGGTCCCGTCGAAGGTGACGGCCCGGATTCAGGAAATGCACATCCTCATTGGCCACATCATTTGCAAGGCGGTAGAACAGCGCCTGGGATTGTGCGCGGAATAGCCTCATGACACAGGAAAACGCCGCATCGATCATCGAGTCCTTCGCCACGAGCCATGTGCTCGTGATCGGTGACGTCATGTTGGACCGCTTCGTCTACGGGTCCATCGAGCGGATCTCGCCAGAGGCGCCCATTCCGGTCATCCATGAAGATCGAACGGTCGATATGCCCGGCGGTGCCGGCAACGTCGTCAGGAACTGTGCCGCATTGGGTGCAAGCGTCGGCGTCATCGGCGTCGTCGGCGAGGACGACGCAGGCAGGCAGTTGCGTACTGCTCTCGAGCTCGCATGTCCCGGTCGCGTCAGACTGATGACGGATCCGCAGCGCCCTACCACCGTGAAGACGCGGTTCGTGGCGGACAGGCAGCAGGTCTTGCGATCGGATCGGGAAAGCAGCATGCCGGTGCGCGCAACGGTCGCCGATGACCTACTGGCGGCGTTCGACGAACTGCTTGCGGCAGCCGATACCGTGATTCTTTCGGATTACGCGAAGGGCGTGCTGACTTCATCCGTCACGCGCGAGTTGCTTGCCAGCGCACGTCGCGCCGGTAAGACCGTGCTGGTAGATCCGAAGGGTCGCGACTTTTCTAAGTACAGGGGGGCCACCGTGCTCACGCCCAATCGTCACGAACTGCAGCTCGTGACCGGCAAGCCTGCAGCGACGGCCGACGAGGTGGTCTCAGCAGCCCAGGATCTTCTGACAGGCGGTGTGTGCGAGGCAGTGGTGGTGACGCGCGGTCCCGAAGGCATGACCGTTGTCGAAAAAGGACAGCCGCCGGCGCATCTCTCCGCTGTCGCGCGCGAAGTGTTCGATGTGTCGGGTGCAGGCGATACGGTGATCGCTACGATCGCCTTATGTCTCGCAACTCGGGCGAATCTCGTGGACGCCGCACACCTGGGCAATGTTGCTGCAGGTCTCGCCGTTAGCAAGCGCGGCACTGCTGTGGTGACGCCGGAGGAATTGCTTTCGGAACTCGATACGCTCGAAGGCCGCTCGTCCGGTAAGGTGCTCGCACGCCTCAGCGCAGTCGCAAAAGTCCGTCGCTGGCGGGAGCGAGGGCTGAAGGTGGCTTTCACAAACGGTTGTTTCGATCTGCTGCATCCCGGCCACATCGCATTGTTGTCGCAAGCAAGGGCCGCGGCCGACAAGCTGGTGGTGGGACTGAACTCCGACGATTCTGTGCGCCGCCTGAAAGGCCAGGAGCGCCCCGTGCAAACACAGTCGGCGAGGGCCGCCGTGCTGGCATCGCTGGAGTGCGTTGATGCCGTAGTGGTCTTCGACGAAGAAACGCCTCTACAGATCTTGCAGGCCCTCGAGCCCGATGTCCTGGTCAAAGGTTCGGACTACTCGATCGACAATGTCGTCGGCGCCAAGGAAGTGATTGCACGGGGCGGTCAAGTGCTGCTGGTGGATCTCGTCG
>CBJNAT010000649.1:0-2568 GCA_966434585.1 uncultured Gammaproteobacteria bacterium
GTCTCGTCTGCCGCCTCCCGCCGAGCACTGACGCCGTGGCAGAGTACACAGACCGTGCCGCCGTCATCGCAGATCGTAATGTCTACCTTCCGCACGCGCTCGGTACTTTCGCTCGACTCACGAGCGATGACCCAGCCCTTGTGTGCACACGGAGCAAAGATCTCGATGCGATCGAGTGCGAACGGCATTCTCGGCTCGCCCTCACCGCCCTTGCCGAGTGCCGCGGCTGCCTGCAATGCGGAATCCATGAGACTCGGATGCAATACGTAGGAGCAGCCTTCGCCCGATGCGTGAGCGGGCAAGCGCAAGCGGGCCATGATGAACGTGGTGCCGTCTACATATGTACCCGTCCGCAGGCTTTCGATGCCGCGTTGGCCGAGGCCGTAGTTGAAGCCGAGTGCTCGCAGCCCCGAATAGAATTCAGCTGCTTGAGTGACTTCTGAGTGACCGCGTGTCGCAACCTCGGAAAGATCCACCGTCGGTTTCGTGAGGTCGCCAACGAGTTGAGCCCATCCTATGCAGTGAGTCTGCCGATTCTCCCCGGCGCCGCTATAGATCTCGACCTCGGTGCCGTGGGATTCAGCATTGCGTAGCGCGACATGCAGCGTGATGGAGTCGCTCCGTAGGATTGCCGGGCTCGGCCAAGCCACGTTCTGCAAAAGAACGTGTCTGCCCTCCTGTGCAGCGGGAGCTGATGCCATCACGGCCGCTCGCGCCATCTCTAGGTAAGCTGCGGCAGGCATCATCTTGACGCCGCCGACCACATGGTCGGCTATGAAAAAGTCGGAGCCATCGAATACCGAGCTGAAGCGTCGCTCCGCCAAATCAGATGTGTTCCGGTGCAGGAGCGGATGTAGCCGATGATTCGCGTGGGCCTGCGAGGCGGGGCGCAATGCTGCGAGCCGATCCGCTTCGGCAAGCCAATACCGCTCCGCCGCGAAGGGATAAGTGGGCAGCGAGATACGTCGCGGCGGCGTACCGAGATACAGTTGATCCCAATCGACCGCTCTGCCGCTCACCCATCGCTGGAGGAGATCAGTGAGCTCCTGGGCGATCGTCGTATCAATAAAGCTCGACGGGCGATCCACATGTGCGGCAACCGGCTGCTCACGGGCCTCGCCCTCATAGAAGCTGCGACTTCCGTCACCGCGCAAAATGCTCATCAGCGTCTCGCGCAGATCTTCACGAGATCTTGCCACAAATCCCAACCGTTGCTTCATCGCCTCTCGACCTGTTTGCAGGGTGTATGCAATACGCGGCAAGTCGGCATCGGTGAGATTTCGTTCGACTGCCTCCAGCAGACGTTCGACGAGCTGCTTGAGCTGCGCTTTCGACTGCGCTGAAAGGACGATTGCGACGGGAACAAGGGGCTGCGCAGAAGCTTCGGCCGGGCCTTCGACGTATTCCTGGACGATGACGTGCGCATTGGAACCGCCCGCGCCAAACGACGAAACACCGGCAAGACGCGAACACTCTTGGAGTTGGCCATCTACCAGCATCTTTGGTCGGTGCCAGGCTTGCAGCTCTCTGCCTACTGTGAACGGCGTCTGCTCGAAATCTATGTTCGGATTCAAAACGTCCGCATGCAGCGTCGGAACGATCGCTTGGTGCTTCATCTGCAGCACTACCTTCGTCAGACCCGCGATTCCGGCGGCCGCTTCCAGATGCCCGATGTTCGTCTTCAACGAGCCGACGACACAGAACTGTCGCTCGGGAGTGTCGCGCCTGAAAGCGCTGGTCAATCCAGCGATCTCGATCGGGTCACCCAACTCCGTGCCTGTTCCGTGAGCCTCGACGTAGCTCACGGCCCGAGCATCGACGCCTGCTTTATCCAGCGCGGTGCGCACGAGCTCGCCTTGTGCTGCCGGGCTGGGCACCGTGTAGCCATGCGTCCGCCCGCCATGATTGATGCTCGAGCCGCGAATGACAGCGTGAATGTGATCGCCATCGGCAAGCGCTCTTGCAAGCGGCTTCAAGACCATGGCACCGACGCCTTCGCCAGGCACGATACCGTTGCTGCCCGCGCTGAAGGTCTTGCAACGTCCATCGACGGATAACACGCGTTGCTCACTCAAATTGATGTACGACGCGGGATGCAGATAGAGATTGACTCCGCCCGCCACGGCCACTTCGCATTGGCCGCTCAAGAGGTGCTCGCACGCTTCATGCACGGCCGTCAACGACGCCGAGCACATCGTATCGATGGGGAAGGACGGGCCCTTGAAGTTCATCTGGTACGAGATCCGGTTGGCTACGGAGCTGAACGAGGTATGCGGATGAAAGCGTTCCCGGCGGCCCCAGAAGAATGGCCCGTACAGCTCGAAGCCCGTTTTCGATATGCCGACGAAAACGCCCACGCGCCTCGAGTGACGCTTGCTCAACAGCTCGCGGGTGTATCCAGCGTCTTCGAATGCCTCCCAGCACACCTCCGTGAACAGCCGTTCCTGCGGATCCATGTTGAACGCTTCGCGCGGGGAAATATTGAAGAAGAGCGGATCGAATTCCGCGAAGCCCTCGAGAAACGCACCCCACTTACCGTAACTCCTGCACTGTGCAACTGCATCGATG
>CBJNAT010000650.1:0-2566 GCA_966434585.1 uncultured Gammaproteobacteria bacterium
TCGACAAGAAGCTGCGCGAGCACACGCAATTCGAGCTCGTCGGTATCCAGGAGCGGCTCGGCGTCACCTTCATCGTGGTGACGCACAATCAGGAAGAGGCGATGACGCTCGCTTCGCGCATCGGCGTGATGAACCAAGGACGCATCGTGCAGGTGGGGACACCGCACGAAATTTACGAGTTCCCCAACAATCGTTTCGTGGCCGAGTTCATCGGCAACGTCAACATGTTCGAAGGCACCATCATCGAGGATGAGCCCGGCTACGTGGTCATCGACTCACGCGACCTCGGCAGTCGCATCTATGTGGGCCACGGCGTGAGCGCCGCCCCGCAGGCGGTCGTGTACGCAGCCATCCGCCCCGAGAAGATGCTGCTTACGCGCGAGCAGCCGGCCTCCGAATACAACCGGGCGGAGGGCGTGATCAAAGAGATTGCGTACATGGGCGATATGTCCATCTACCTCGTGCAGCTACAAAGCGGCAAGACGGTACGAATCACACAACCCAACACGCAGCGTCATGCCGAATCGCGCATGACGTGGGATGAGCGTGTGTGGATCAGCTGGGAGGCGGAAAGCGCGGTGGTGGTGACGGGATAGGCCGTAGGCGCCATGCTCAAACCCAGCTATCTCACGCTTGGCTACCGGCTCATGATCGGCCTGGACCGGTTCCTGGCCACGGTCGCTCGCTCCTCTACCTACCAAGTGTTGAGTGGCGTTCTGCGCCGCGGGGGTCTCACAGGCCGCACGCTCGTCATCGCAGTACCCTGGCTTTGGCTACTGCTGTTCTTCATCGTTCCGTTCATCATCGTGTTGAAGATCAGCTTCGCCGAAACGCGCTGGCTCGGCTCGCCGCCGTATTCGGATCTGATCGAGTGGGTGAACAACCAGTACCTGCAGATCAAGCTGAATGCCGGCAACTACCTCTTCCTGCTGCAGGACTCGCTATACGTCGCAGCCCTTCTCAGCTCGATCAAAGTCGCGAGCATCTCGACTCTCCTGTGCTTGCTGATCAGCTATCCGATGGCCTACGGCATTGCGCGCTCCAGCCCCAGTTGGCGCAACGTGCTCCTGCTGTTGATCATGCTGCCGTTCTGGACGTCGTTTCTGTTGCGCGTGTATGCGTGGATCGGTCTGCTGGGTAACCGAGGCGTCATCAACAATGTGCTGATGGGGCTTGGGCTCATCGACGAGCCGATCGTCATGATGCAGACCGATTTCGCGATGTACATCGGCATCGTGTATTCCTACTTGCCGTTCATGATCCTGCCGCTGTACTCGAATCTAGAAAAGCACGATCAGACGTTGATCGAAGCCGCCGTCGATCTCGGCAGTCGGCCGTTCAAGGCGTTCGTCACGATCACCTTGCCGCTGTCGATTCCGGGCATGATCGCCGGTTCGATGCTCGTGTTCATTCCCGCCGTCGGCGAATTCGTCATTCCGCGCCTGTTGGGCGGCACGGATTCATTGATGATCGGCCGCGTGCTGTGGGATGAGTACTTCCTCAACCGCAACTGGCCCGTGGCCAGCGCCGTGGCCATTGCGCTGCTGATTCTGCTGGTCGTGCCGATCATGATTTTCCAGCGCTTTCAGGGGCAGGAAGCGGCCGGCGTGGCGCATCGATGAACAAGCGCTCCGTCTTCGTGCTCAGCGTGCTCGTGTTCGGGTTCGCCTTTCTCTACATCCCGATCCTCTCGATGATCGTGTTCTCGTTCAACGAGTCGCGGCTGGTGACCGTCTGGGGCGGCTTCTCCGTGAAATGGTACGGCAAGCTGTTAGACAACGATGCCATGCTCGGTGCGGCATGGCTGAGTCTGCGCATCGCCACGGTGACGGCGACGGGAGCGGTCATCATCGGCACGCTGGCAGGCCTCGCGCTGGCGCGTTTCGGCAGGTTTCGCACGCGCACGCTGTTTTCCGGCATGGTGACAGCGCCACTGGTGATGCCGGAAGTGATCACCGGCTTGTCCTTGCTGCTGTTGTTCGTGGCGCTCGCGCCCTTGCCGCTGATTCCCGATACCCGCGGCTTCAGCACGATCACCATCGCGCACATTACCCTGACACTCGCCTACGTGACGGTGGTCGTTCAGTCACGCCTGTCGAGCATGGATGACTCGCTGGAGGAAGCCGCGATGGATCTGGGCGCAAGACCCGCGAAAGTCTTCATGACGGTGACGTTGCCCATCATTGCGCCAGCGATGGTCTCGGGTTGGTTGCTCGCGTTCACGCTCTCGCTCGACGACCTTGTCATCGCAAGCTTCACTTCGGGGCCGACGACCAACACCCTGCCGATGTTGATCTTCTCGACGGTGCGCCGTGGTATCACACCTGAGATCAATGCACTCGCGACGATCATGGTCGCGATCGTCACGCTGTTCGTGATTGCGGCAGGCGTCTTGATGACGCAGCAGGAGCGGCGGCGATTGCGCGATGCACAGCTCGCGGCGGCGAGCTAGTGCTTGGTGCGTGATGGCGTGAGGGCGTCATGCCGCAATGACGCCAAGCGGTGATTTCTTACGCCATCACGCCATGACGCCATCACGCCATTCCCACGGCCGTTCTCCTCTGCG
>CBJNAT010000651.1:0-2564 GCA_966434585.1 uncultured Gammaproteobacteria bacterium
ACGCAAATTGATGCAAACCGCTCTGATCCAGAAACTGGATGTTGCTCGCTCTCGCGAAGTTCTGGCCGAGGAAGTGGCTTGTGCCCGCTTGCAGCGCTTTGCGATCCTGCATCATTGCTTCGATGCAATAGGTCTGCTCGGCGCCCGGAAAACGCTCGCCAGCCGTTTTCTCGCCCTTGATCACCGGCATCGCCAGCCAGTTCTCCGCGAAATCCGCGTAGACATCCAGCATGCGCAGGGTCTCCTCGATGGCCTCCTCACGCGTGGCATGCGCCGTGTGGCCTTCTTGCCAGAGGAATTCGGTCGTGCGTAGGAACATGCGCGTGCGCATCTCCCAACGAACCACGTTCGCCCATTGATTGATCAACAGCGGCAGGTCGCGATAGCTCTGCACCCAGCGCGAGAACGCATCGCCGATGATGGTCTCGGACGTTGGGCGCACGATCAACGGTTCTTCCAGCTCACCCACCGGGACCAGCTTGCCGTCGCGAACTTCCAGGCGATGGTGTGTGACGACAGCGCACTCTTTCGCGAAGCCTTCGACATGCGCGGCTTCCTTCTCGAGGAAGGAGAGCGGGATGAAAAGCGGGAAGTAGGCGTTCTGATGGCCGGTCGCCTTGAACATGTCATCGAGCACGCGCTGCATGTTCTCCCACAGCGTGTAGCCCCACGGCTTGATCACCATACAGCCGCGCACCGCGGAATTCTCCGCGAGGTCTGCCGCCCGGATCACCTGCTGGTACCACTCGGCATAGTTCTCTGCGCGGGTTGGGGTGATTGCGGTTTTTGCCTTCGTGCTCATTCCAGACTCGATACGCGGTCCACTTCAAACGGGTGGGGATGGTAGCAGGCGTACCTGCGACGGTCTCATTTGGCACTCGACGGCGGCGTGTCTGGGCGATGTTGCCGACGCCACTCCCAGGGCGGGATCCGCTCGCGCTCCGCGAGTCCCCACAGCCCGCGTTGAGCTTGGCGCGCGCCGCGTTCGAGCGCGCACAGCCCTGTCGAGCGAGGTCGGCGTGCATAGCACCAGGCTGCCCCCTGCGTCAGCAACTCTCGCCCGACGTCACGGTCGGCGGCGAATACATGCGCGACGACGCGACCGTAGCGGTCCACATCGACGGGTTGGACGCGCACTTCGCGATCCCGTACCAGATCGATGAGTGCGAGCGCCGCACTCCACCCGTACGGCTGATCGCGCTCGGGCGCATCGATCTGCGCAATGCGTACATCAACCGAACGATCTCCCACCAGCACCTGTAGCGAGTCACCATCGAACACCCAGCGCACCCAGCCGCGAAACTGGCCGGCGCTGTCCAGGGACGGTAACTGCTCGGCCCATTGGCGCTTGCACTGTGCCTTGTTCGTGTGCACGGAATCGTGACAGCCTGTTGTCGGCGCGCCTGTGGCCGTCGCGCTGACCGCGCAGCTGAGATAAGCCAAGAACCAAGTGCAGAAGTAAGAGAACACGGTGCGAGACAAGGGCATGAATCCAAGTGACGAGCGGCTGTGGTGTGCGGTGGTGTGCTGTTTTTTCGTGATGCTGTTCTTGGCCGTGCCGCAGGCCCGAGCGGACGAGCCGCTCGTCACCGAGGCCATGGTCAATGCGCCCATCGATACGGTCTGGACCGTGTTCACGACGGGTGCCGGCTATGAACTCATGGGCGCGGCGCACGCAGACGTAGATCTCCGGATCGGCGGCCGGATTCGCTCGCACTCCGATCCGAAAGGGGTGCTCGGCGATGCTGGCGATACCGAGTGGGAGATCCTGGCTTACGAGCCTCAGCATCTGCTGGCCTCGCGGCCCGTGCAGATCCCCAGCGATTTCCCGCAACGAGACGCAGTGCTGAAGACCTGGCACTTAGTGTATTTGAACTCCATCGCGGGAACGACGACGCATATCCGCGTGGTCACATTGGGCTATAGCATCGACCCAGCGTCGCTGGCAGCTCGCGCGGCAACCGCGCAGCGCATTCGCGCCTCGCTCGACCGTCTGGTGAATCACTACCGTCCCGGCTGCGCGCGCTGCGCGAAACCGGAGTGAGCGAGCATCCGCAGCACACGCGCGGCCTGCTGGCGGCCGTCGGCGCGTTCCTGATCTGGGGCTTGCTGCCGATCTATTTGAAAGCACTGAGCGTGGTCCCGCCGCTCGAGATCATGCTGCATCGGGCACTATGGTGCTGCGTGTTCGTACTCGGCTGGCTCGCTTGCCGCGGGTTGCTCGGCGAGGTGCGCCGTGCGCTGATCAACCCTGCCACCTGCGTGCGTCTGGCCGCGTCGGCACTGCTGATCACCGTCAATTGGTTCATCTACGTCTACGCCGTGAATTCGGGGCACGTCGTGGAGGCAAGCCTCGGCTATTTCATCAATCCGCTGCTCAATGTCGTGCTCGGTGTGCTGGTACTGCGCGAGCGCTTGAATGGCTGGCAAGGGCTGGCCATCGTCTGTGCCGCGATCGGCGTCGCCTATCTCACGTGGATCGCCGGTCGACTTCCCTGGATGTCGCTGGCACTCGCGATGTCCTTCGGGCTGTACGGCTTGATCCGTAAGACGGTGACGGTGGA
>CBJNAT010000652.1:0-2563 GCA_966434585.1 uncultured Gammaproteobacteria bacterium
TCGGCCGGTCTCGGCCTCAACTGGTATCTCAACCAGAACGTGAAGTGGCAGCTCAACTACGACGTCACGCGGTTCGATGGCGGCGCAACGGGCGGCGCGGATCGAGATGACGAACAGGCTGTGTTCACGCGCTTCGCGGTCGGCTTCTAACCCATCATCACTGCATACGGAGTCACGATGTCTCTTTCGAAACTCACACGGCGTGCGGTCATCGCACTGCTCGCCGGCGGCGTAATGCTCGCGCAAGCGGCGCTAGCGGATACCACGCTGTTGAACGTGTCCTACGACCCGACGCGCGAGTTGTACGTCGAGTACAACGCGGCGTTCGCCAAGTACTGGAAAACCAAGACAGGCCAGACCGTGAAGATCAACCAGTCGCACGGCGGCTCGGGCAAGCAGGCGCGCACGGTCATCGACGGTCTGCCCGCCGATGTGGTCACGCTCGCGCTCGCGGGCGACATCGATGCCATCGCGACCAACGGCAAGCAGCTGCCCATCAGTTGGCAGAGCAGACTGCCGCACAACAGCGCGCCGTACACCTCGACCATCGTGTTCCTCGTGCGCAAGGGCAATCCGAAGGGCATCAAGGACTGGGGCGACTTGGCCAAGCCCGGTGTTTCCGTGATCACACCGAACCCGAAGACCTCGGGCGGTGCACGTTGGAACTATCTCGCGGGATGGGCCTGGGCGCTGAAGCAACCGGGCGGCAATGAAGCAGCTGCAAAGGCCTACGTCCGCAAGCTGTTCAAGAACGTGCCCGTGCTCGACACCGGCGCTCGCGGCTCCACGACCACGTTCGTGCAACGTGAGATCGGCGATGTGCTGCTCGCGTGGGAAAACGAGGCATTCCTGTCGATCAAGGAACTCGGGCCCGACAAGGTGGAAATCGTGGTGCCCTCATTGAGCATCCTCGCCGAGCCGCCCGTCGCGGTCGTCGACAAAGTCGTACTGCGTCGAGGCACACGCGAGATCGCACAGGAGTACCTCAAGTACCTCTACTCACCGGAAGGTCAGGAGATCATCGCTAATAACTACTACCGGCCGATCGATGAAAAGATCGCAGCGAAGTACGCGAAGCAGTTCCCGAAGCTCAAACTCGTGACGATCCAGGACTTCGGCGGCTGGGCCAAGGCACAGAAGGATCATTTCGCGGACGGCGGCATCTTCGATCAGATTTACCAGCCTTGAAGATGCTCCAAGCACTCCCTCTCCCGCGACGCGGGAGAGGGTTGGGGTGAGAGCTCACCACACCTGGTGCGACGCAGTTGCGCTGCTGCTGCGTTGCCCCCACATTGAGCGTCCCAGAAGAACCTTCGGACGCTCGTGCTCGCCACCTCTCCACACCGCCATACGACCGCTGCACCTCCGCCCGCGTGGCGCGGCTCGCTACGCGGGATTTTCCGCTACAGCGGCCGCGCGCTCGCGCTCGTCTGGAGCACGAATCGCGCGCTCAGCATCGCACTCGCCGTCCTCACCTTGATCGCAGGCGTCGTGCCCGCGGGCATGGCGTACGTGGGCGCGCTGATCGTCGACAGCGTCGTGCATGCGATCGGCAATGCCGACGCGGATCGAGCGCGTGTGCTGTGGTTCGTTGCCGCCGAAGGTCTGCTGGTCATGGTATTGGCGGCGGCACAGCGCGGCATTTCGCTGTGTCAGTCTCTGTTGCGCGCACAGCTCGGTCAGCGCGTGAACGTGATGATCCTCGAGAAGGCGCTCACGCTCGATCTGCAACAGTTCGAGGACTCGGAGTTCTACGACAAGCTGACGCGTGCACGCCGCGAAGCCTCCAGCCGCCCTCTCTCGCTAGTCATGCGCACGTTCGGCTTGGCGCAGAACGGGGTGTCGCTCGCGAGTTATCTCACGCTGCTCGTGCAATTCTCGCCGCTCGCGGTCGTGTTGCTCGTATGCGCCGGGCTACCGTCGTTTCTCGCGGAAGCGAAGTTCTCGGGCGATGCCTTTCGCTTATTTCGCTGGCGCGCGCCAGAGTCCCGCATGCAAATGTATTTGGAGACAGTGCTCGCCCGCGAAGATCACGTGAAAGAAGTGAAGCTGTTCGGGCTCGGCAACCTTTTCCTACAGCGCTACCGAAACATCTTCGATCGGCTGTACCGCGAGGATCGCAACCTCACCATTCGCCGCGACACGTGGGGCTTTGCGCTCGGCCTCATCGGCACACTCGTGTTGTACGGTGCTTATGCATGGATCGCGCTCGCCACGCTCGCGACGCGCATCACCCTCGGCCAGATGACGATGTACATGATGTTATTCCGCCAGGGACAGGCCGCGGTGTCCGCGAGCTTGAGCGCGATCGGCGGGATGTACGAGGACAATCTTTACCTGTCGACGCTGTACGAATATTTGGAAACGCCCGCAACACCGAGCAGCGGGCGCCTCCTGCATGGACCGCATCCCGAACAGGGCGTCCAATTCGACCGCGTGAGCTTTGCGTATCCGGGCGCGAGCGAGCCCGTGCTCGTCGACGTCAGTTTGCAGATCCGCCCCGGCGAATCACTTGCGCTGGTCGGTGAGAACGGCTCCGGCAAGACGACGCTGATCAAGCTGC
>CBJNAT010000653.1:0-2562 GCA_966434585.1 uncultured Gammaproteobacteria bacterium
GCGGGTTGGGCCGATCGCATTGAAGGACACAGCAGCGAGGGCTTTCCCGCGTTCGGTTTGAACTACACCCGCAAGGAACCCTACGGCGTGGTGGGCGTGATCATCCCGTGGAATGGTCCGCTGGTCGCAATCTCGATGACTTGCGCGCCTGCGCTCGCGGCCGGCAACGCTGTCGTGTTGAAGCCGCCGTCGCACACGCCTTTCGTAGCGCTTCGTCTCGGTGAGCTGGCGCTGCAGGCTGGAATGCCGCCCGGTCTGTTCTGCGTTCTGCCGGGAGACGCGGAGGCTGGGCAAGCGCTCGCATCTCATCCGCACGTTGGCAAAATTGCATTTACCGGTGGCGGCGAGATTGCAAAGCAAGTGCTTGCGGCGGCGACACCGACCCTCAAGCCGGTTTTTCTCGAGCTCGGCGGCAAATCACCGAACGTGCTGTTCGACGATGCGGATCTGGATGCCGCGCTGCCGATCTCGTTGTACTCGTGCATGCTGACTTCCGGGCAGGGCTGTGTGTTGCCGACACGATTGTTGGTTCAAGACAGCATCTACGATGAGGTGCTATCCCGGCTCGCTGCAGCCACGCCGCAGTTGGCGGTAGGCCCGGCGTACGACCGCTCGAGCGTGCTAGGGCCCGTTGTGTCCGAAGCGGCATGTCGACGCATTCTCGGTGTGATCGATCGTGCGTGCAGGGAAAAGGAAGGGCGCTTGTTGTGCGGTGGTAAGCGCCTTGGCGGTGCGCTTGCCAATGGCTATTTCCTCGAACCCACGATCTTCGCGGATGTACGCAGCATCGACGCACCAATCGCCAGAGAAGAAATCTTCGGACCCGTGCTGACGGTGATGCGCTTCGGCAAGGAAGAGGAGGCGCTCACGATCGCCAACGACACCTACTACGGTCTCGGTGCATACGTGCACACCCGCAATCTCGATCGAGCGCTGCGCATGGCCGAACGACTCGCCGCTGGCTACGTCACCGTGAACTCGTATCCGACGATGAATCCCAATGCGCCCTTTGGTGGCTACAAACGCAGCGGGTACGGCCGTGCGGGCGGGCGCGAAGGGCTCGAAGAGTATCTACAGACGAAGAACGTCTTCATCGGCCTTGCGCGCTGATCGTATGCAGCACTACGACGTCATCATCATCGGCGCGGGCTCTTCCGGCTGCGTGCTCGCCGAACGCTTGAGCCGCGATTCACGCACGCAGGTGCTGCTGATCGAAGCAGGTCCGCTCGACAAGAGCCCCTTCATTCATATGCCCAAGGGTTTGGGCAAGCTGATGCAGGACCCCAAGCACGCCTGGTTCCTGAACGTCGAACCGCACGAGGGCAACGGATATAGAACGGAGATCTGGACTCGGGGCAAGATGCTCGGCGGTTGCAGTTCCATCAACGGCATGACGTATGTGCGTGGCCAGCCGCAGGACTATGACGATTGGGAGGCGGCCGGCAATCCAGGATGGGGATGGCAGCATATCGGGGCGGCGTTCCGGGCCATCGAGGATCATGCGCTCGGCGATGATGGCGTGCGCGGCGTCGGCGGGCCGCTGCACATCAGCGTGCATCCTTCAGTGAATCCGCTGAATCGCGCTGTCATCGACGCGGCCGTGCAGGTCGGCGTGCCGCGACGGGACGATTACAACGGCTTGGAACAGGTCGGCATTGGACGCATGCTGAACAACGTCAAAGCCGGCCGCAGAGTCAGTGCCGCGACCGCCTTCTTGCGGCCCGCGATGCAGCGCCCCAACGTGCGCGTGCTGACCGACACGCTGGTTCGCAGGATCACCTTGGACGGCACACGGGCAAGCGGTGTGCTTTGCGGACCGTTGCACGATCGTGCCGCGCCGGATGTTCAGTACCACGCGGCCCGAGAAGTCATCGTGTGTGCCGGTGCTGTGCATTCGCCGCAGCTGCTTCAACTTTCCGGAATTGGACCTCCCACCGTGCTACAGGGAGCAGGCGTGCCGGTGCTCGTGGAGGCGCCCGATGTGGGCGAGAACTTGCGCGAGCATTGGATGGGATTCGTCCAGTACGGGTTGAAGGGACCACTGAGCGTGAATCACGAGTTCAGCGGCTTCAATCTGCTGAAGAACGCGCTTGCGTATCTCATTGCGCGCAAGGGGCCGATGGCGACAGGCAGTCACGAAGTGACTGGATTCATCGCGACGGAACCCGGCAACCTTCGGCCCGATGCGCAAATCATCGCCGCGCCATTCTCATGGGCCATGGCGGGCGAGCTGAACAAATTTGCATTCGACTCAGCTCATGGCATGCAGATGATGGGTTATCCGTTGCGGTCGGAAAGCCGCGGCCGCATCACGCTCCGCTCGGGCAGTGCTTACGATCTGCCGCGGATCGAGCCCAACTACCTGAGCGCCGAATACGACCGCGCGGTGACCATTCGGATCTGGCGCTTCATGCGCGAGCTGTTCCGGCAGGAGCCGCTGCAGAAGCATGTGACGGGCGAGACGTATCCGGGCAGTGCCGTCGAGTCGGACGATGAGATTCTCGACTACTACCGCAAGTTCGGCATGACCGGTTATCACTCGAGCTGCACGTGTCGCATGGG
>CBJNAT010000654.1:0-2559 GCA_966434585.1 uncultured Gammaproteobacteria bacterium
GCGCCGGCCCTCTGAAGAGCCGTGCACCGATTGACTGTTGCCGCTCGCGCGCTGTGCTTCTTCGAGCACGCGCATCCCCAGACGCGAGCTGGCAGCGAGGAGGGAGCTCCTCGCTTTAGAGCGCTACCAGCGTGCGTTCTGCCGCGGCGGGCGAGCTTCGCGCTCGCGCGCCTCGTTCACACGCAGCGGCCGACCGCCCATCTCGAAGCCATTCATATGCTGAATGGCGGTTTGGGCATCCGAGGAAGACATCTCCACGAAACCGAAACCGCGAGGGCGACCGGTTTCCCGATCGTTGACCAATTTGACCGATTGCACCGTGCCGTGCTTTTCGAACAGCGCTCGCACGTCATTCTCAGTGGCGCTGAAGGGGAGGTTCCCAACGTAGATCGTCGTCATCGATTCCACTCACTGACAATCAAACGAAAGCAGCGTCCGATCGCTCGTTTGCGCGCGCGATGACGAACCGCTGCGCCTTATTCGCAGCATTCCTACGAGCCATCCACTAGAGGAGAACATCGATGCGGGTTTTATAAATGTCTTGAGCGGTGGACCGCCGGTTTATTGCCGCAGTGTTCGCAAAACCAGAAAAAAGCAGGGAATTACGCGAACGCGTCGGATACTACGTCAGCAATTTGGGGCTTGCAACGCGGCCACGGCCTTTCGCAGTTGCAACAGAAACCTCTCGGAACACCGTCTTCGAGGGCTTCAGATCGTGAGCAGTTGGCGAATTTCCGCCTGCAAACACGCTGTGCAGCCGACTGCTCCTGCGACGCGTCATTTACTGCAATGCAAAGGAAAAAAGCCTGTGCCGGCGGTCGGCCGCTCAATCGCCTTCCAAATACGTATACCCCGCGAGCTCCCATTCGTAGAAGCGCCGTAGGGCCTGACTTTCCGCCAGCGTCATACGACCCTCGCGAACGGCGCGTTCGCAATCGCGGGCGAATTGCGGGAACAACTGGTCCACGTCGTACTGCATGTACGTGAGCACTTCGCTCGCGGTATCGCCTTTCACGATTTCTTCGATCCACCAGCCGCCCTGTTCCGGCAGACGGATGTGAACGACATGCGTATCTCCGAAGAGGTTGTGCAGGTCGCCCAACGTTTCCTGGTAGGCGCCGACCAGGAAAGCTGCCAGGTAGTACTCCTCACCTTCCCGGATCTCATGTAACTCGAGCGTGCGCTTCACGTCGCGCTGGCTGACGAAACGATCGATCTTGCCGTCCGAGTCACAGGTGATATCGGCGAGCACGGCGCTGCGCGTAGGCTCTTCCGCCAGCCGCTGAATGGGCATGATGGGGAAAAGTTGGTCGATGGCCCAGCTGTCGGGCAGCGACTGAAACACGGAGAAGTTGCAGAAGTAAGTGTCGGACAGAATCAGCTCGAGTTTCTCGAGCTCCTCCGGAACTTCCTCGAGCTTGCGACAGTAGTCGCGGATGCGCGCGCAGGTGGCCCAGTACAGGCGCTCCGCCAGTCCACGAAATTCGAGGCTCATCAAGCCGAGATTGAACATCTGCAGCACTTGTTCGCGGGCCTGAATGGCGTCGTGATAGCACTCGATCAGGCGCCGCTCGGAAACCGACTCGTAGGCCTCGAACAGATCGAGCACCGGCTGCGGCAGTTCGTCTCCGGTTCGAGGCGCTTCATCCGCACGAGCCTTCACGTGGAACTTGTCGAAGGCCGACGAGCCGAGCACGTTGAAGATGAGCACGCTGTGATGAGCGGCGGTCGCGCGGCCTGACTCGCTCACGATCATGGGATGATCGATGCCTCGGGCGTTGCATACGTTACCGATGCGATACACGACGTCGCTCGCGTACTCGTTAACGGTGTAATTCATCGACGACGGGAAGTTCGTGCCGCTGCCGTCGTAGTCCACACCTAAGCCGCCACCGATGTCGATGTACTTCAAGCCCGTGCCAAGCAGCCTCAGTTCCGCGTAGACGTGCGCCAACTCATTGATGGCATCCTTCACGCGGCGGATGTCTTGCAGTTGGCTGCCCGGGTGACAGTGCACGAGCTCCAGACAATCGAGCATCTGATGACTGCGGAGCACCTCGACGAGCTCGAGGATCTCGCTCACGAACAAGCCGAACTTCGATTTCTCGCCGGCCGAATCGCGCCAGCGGCCCGCGCCCTCGCTCGCGAGCTTCACGCGCACGCCAATGCGCGGCCGCACGTTGTACTTCTGTGAGTGCTTCAGGATCAGCTTCAGCTCGTCGAACTTCTCGACGACGGGGATGATCGTGCGCCCGAGTTTGGTCGCGAGAATGACGGCTTCGATGTAGCTGTCATCCTTGAAGCCGTTGCAGACGATCATGCGCTCCGGCGAATCTTCGGTGAGCGCCATCACGGCCAACAGCTCGGGTTTCGAGCCGGCTTCGAGGCCGAACCCGAATTCCTTGCCGTACCGATACACCTCCTCCACCACGAGGCGTTGTTGGTTCACTTTGATTGGAAAGACGGCGCAGTAACGGTTGCGGTAGTCGTTCTCGGTGATGGCCTGCGCAAACGCGTCGTGCAGCAGCTGCAGTCGGTGACGCAGGATGTCGGAGAATC
>CBJNAT010000655.1:0-2558 GCA_966434585.1 uncultured Gammaproteobacteria bacterium
CGAGTGCCACCCGGGCACAGGGATGTGCCCCGCCGCCGCAGGTGGCGAGCTTTGAGCAAAAACCACGCCCACATTTGTCAACATGGGCTCAAAGCACGAGGGTCGCGACAGGCCGCTCACGCACGTCCTGTGCTTCGCGGCATTCGTGCGTCCCTGCACATCAGAGTCCGATCCCTCGTTTCATACTAGTTGTCGCAGCGACTCAGCCCATGTGGCGGATGACGGAATCGCCGAACGCCGAACAGCCTTGCACCGTAGCACCCGGCACGAATTCAGAGCTGCCGCTCTTGCGCGCGAGATCTGCCGTCACTTCTTTTCGTGCGATCGACGTCTTCATGCCCCGTTGCACGAGATCCGCCGCTTCGCGCCACCCCATGTAGCGCAACATCATCTCGGCCGACAGGATGATCGAGCCTGGATTGACGAGATCCTTGCCCGCCATTCCCGGAGCGGTACCGTGGGTGGCCTCGAACACCGCGACGCCATCGCCAATGTTGGCGCCAGGTGCGATGCCGATGCCGCCGACCTGGGCCGCCGCAGCGTCGGAGATGTAGTCGCCGTTGAGATTCAGCGTCGCGACGACATCGAAGTCTTCGGGCCGCAGCAGAAGCTGTTGCATGAAGTTGTCCGCGATGACGTCTTTCACGACGATGTCGCGCCCCGTCTTGGGATTACGTAGCTTCAGTGTCGGTCCGCCGTTGACTTCGACGGCGCTGAATTCCTTCTTCGCCACCTCGTAGCCCCAGTTCCGGAAGGCGCCCTCCGTGAACTTCATGATGTTGCCCTTGTGCACGAGGGTGACCGACGCACGATCGTTGTCGATAGCGTACTGGATCGCCATGCGGATCAGACGCTGCGATCCCGGCTTCGACACCGGCTTGATGCCGAGGCCCACCTGTTCGGGAAAGGGGATGGTGGTGACGCCAAGCTCATCCTGTAGGAAGGCCGTGAGCTTGCGCGCCGCCTCGGAGCCGGCGGGGTATTCGATGCCCGCGTAGGTATCCTCGGTGTTCTCCCGAAAGATCACGATGTCCATCTGGCTCGGATCCTTCATCGGCGTCTCCACACCCTGGTAGTACTGGACCGGCCGCACGCACGCATAGAGATCGAGCCGCTGACGGATCGTGACGTTCAACGAACGGATGCCCGCACCGATCGGGGTTGCCAGCGGCCCCTTGATCGAGACGACATAGCGTCCCAAAGCGTCCAGTGTTTCTTCTGGAAAATACTGTCCCGGGCCGTACACCCGCAGCGCCTTCTCGCCGGCATACACCTCCATCCACTCGATCTTTCGTGCCCCGCCGTAAGCCTTTGCGACGGCGGCATCGACGACCTTGCGCATGACCGGCGTGACGTCCACCCCGATGCCATCGCCTTCGATGACCGGCACGATCGGGCGATCGGGTACGTTCAATTGGCGATGATCGACGACACTGATGGCCGTGCCTTGACTCGGGATGACAATGTGCTGGTACTGCACGAGAAAAGCTCCGCGTTAAATGCGCCTGAGGCGCCGAAGGGCGCGGATGATAAGCGAGGATGAACCGGGCGGTGCGAGCGAGCTCAGCGATCCGTAGCACGTCGGCCCCGTGCCAGCCGCCGCTCTTGGCCCGCATACCACTGCGTGCTCGTCGCGAAGCCCGCCTCGGTCAAGCGCCGGGGCGAGGTATCGCGCCGGTCTTTGAATTTCAAGAAGCGGCACGAACAACTTTGGGGCATGGAGCAGCCCGCGAGGGGCAATGAAGGTGCATCTTTCGCGAGAAATCGATGTTCGCTCAATCGTTGAGCTATCGAACAGCACGGACGGCCGCGAAACACCGCCACGGCCTGAAATGGACGCGGCTTGGTATCGGGCACGACCTTTGGACTCGTGGCACGCACGCCCAACCGCGACAACAGCCGGTGCAGGAGCGATTCGGATTGGGGGGACCGCATGATCTACAGCGTGCCCCAGATCTCGCAGCCATAACGTGCGCGTGTGCACGAATCGCAACTGCGACAGCACGGACGACGCAGATGCCGGGGGTGCCGTCGGCCTTGTAGAGTTGCGCTCCGCAGCACTGCCGCCGCGATGCACATCGGTCTACCCGTTTTGCTTATGATCTCAACATCGAGCTCCACTCACACCGACCTCAATCCCGCCGCCGCTCCATGGACCGGTCCGTACGGCGGCGTTCCTGCGTTCGACCGGGTCCGGCCAGCCGATCTGCAATCGGCCCTCGAAGCCGGCATGGCTGAACAGCTTGCCGCCATCGATCTGATCACTGCCGAGACAGCGGCGCCGTCCTTCGCGAACACGCTTGCCGCATTGGAGCGATCGAGCCGCACCCTGGATCGCGCCAGAACGATTTATGGCATCTACAGCTCGTCGCTCAACGACGCACAGGTGCAAGCCATCGAACGCGAAATGGAGCCAAAGCTCGCCGCGTTCGCCGACCGCATCACCCAGAACACCGCGCTCTTCCAGCGCATCGAAGCAGTCTATGAAGCACGCGAGCGCCTGCACCCCGAACAGCAGCGCCTCGCCTGGCTGTACTACACCAATTTCGTGCGCGCGG
>CBJNAT010000656.1:0-2551 GCA_966434585.1 uncultured Gammaproteobacteria bacterium
ATGCCCCTATTCGACCCCAAACCCTTCCTAGCCAACGTCAGCACCCGCCCCGGCGTATATCGAATGATCGGTGCCGACGGCGAGATCCTGTACGTCGGCAAGGCGCACAACCTGAAGAATCGCCTGAGCAGCTATTTCACAGGCAAAGCGCAGAGCACCAAGACCATGGCGATGGTCGCGCAGATCGCGAGCGTCGAAGTGACGGTCACGGCCTCTGAAACCGAAGCGCTGCTGCTCGAGTACAACTTGATCAAGCGGCATCGGCCGCGCTTCAACGTCACCCTGCGCGATGACAAGAGCTTCCCTTATCTCTACATCGCGACCGATCACCAGTATCCACGCATCAGCTTCTACCGCGGCAGCCGCAAGATGCCGGGGCGTTTCTTTGGGCCGTATCCCAGTGCGCGCGCAACGCGTGAGACGCTGCTGCTGCTACAGAAACTGTTCCAGTTGCGCCCCTGCAGCGAGACCTTCTTCGCCAACCGCACTCGGCCGTGCTTGCAACATCAGATCAAGCGCTGCTCGGCACCCTGCGTCGAGCTGATCACACCCGCGGCGTATGCGCAGGATGTCGCGGACGCGATCAAAGTGCTCGAAGGCCGCGGCGAAGAACTCGTCAGCGAGCTCGCCGAACGCATGGAGCAAGCCTCGGAGAAGCTGGAGTTCGAACGTGCAGCGCGCCTTCGCGATCAGATCCAAGCTATTAAGTCTGTGCAGGCTTCCCAGTCGATGACGAGGAGCACGGCGCAAGACATCGATGCCGTGGCCTTGGTGTCCGATAGTGGACAACATTGCGTCGCGATCGTCTTCGTGCGCGGCGGACGCAATCTCGGCACAACCAACTTCTTTCCCAAAGCAGGCATCGAAGAGGCGGGCGCGCTGCTCTCGGGATTTCTTGCACAGTATTATCTCGGTCGTGAAGCGCCGAACGAGATTCTGATCAGCGAAGACATTGAAGATGCAGAGCTGCTGGGGAGCGCGTTGAGCGAGCGCATGGGACGCACCGTGGCGATTCGACCGAAGACGCGCGGTGTACGCGCCCGCTGGCTGGAGATGGCGCGATCGAATGCGGAATTGGGCCTGCGCATGCGACGTGCGACGCACGCGAGTATCGAGGAGCAACTACAGGCGCTCGCGCAAGAGCTGTCGTTGCCGACTTCGCCGCGGCGGCTCGAGTGTTTCGATGTCAGCCACACGATGGGCGAACTCACGGTCGCAAGCTGTGTCGTGTTCGGCCCCGAAGGTCCGATGAAGAGCGACTACCGGCGTTTCAACATCGAAGGTCTCGCGCCTGGCGATGACTACGGTGCGATGCGCCAGGCACTCTCGCGACGTTACGCTCGCGTGAAACGAGGCGAGGTGCCGCTGCCCGATGTGCTGTTGATCGACGGTGGGCCGAATCAATTGGCGCAAGCGATCGATGTGCTCAATGAGCTCGAGATTGGCGGGGTGACACTGATAGGCGTCGCCAAGGGCGCGGATCGCAGGGCAGGGCAGGAGCGCCTTTTCTTGGCCGGTCAGGAGGCGCCCACTATACTGGCCCCGGACTCGCCAGCCTTGCACCTGATTCAACGCATTCGCGACGAAGCGCATCGCTTCGCCATCACCGGTCACCGGCAGCGGCGGGCCAAAGCGCGTCGTGAGTCGATTCTGGAGACCGTGCCGGGCCTCGGCCCACGCAAGCGACGGGAGCTGCTGCGTCAGTTCGGCGGTTTGCATGGCGTGTCGCGCGCCGCGGTCGAGGACCTGACCAAAGTGCACGGCATCAGCCGCAAGCTGGCCGAGCTGATTTACGCAACCTTGCATCCGGGCGGCTGATGAAGCGTGTGAGCTTTCCCATCGCGAACATCCTGACGTTCGCGCGCATCGTGATGATCCCGCTCGTCATCGCGCTCTTTTATTACGGACATCCCGGTGGCAAGCCCTCCGCAGCGATCGTCTTCATCCTTGCCGCGATCACGGATTCGCTCGATGGTTACCTCGCGCGCAGGCTAGGCCAGACAACCACGCTCGGCGCGTTCCTCGACCCCGTCGCCGACAAGCTGATGGTCGTGATCGCCCTGATACTCCTCGTGAGCGAGGAGCCTGGGCGGCTCAAGCTGCTGCCCTTCAATCCGCACGTGCTGATTGCCATCACGGCCATCGTGATCGTGGGTCGGGAAATCACCATCTCTGCCTTACGAGAATGGATGGCGGAGCTCGGCGCCCGCGGCAAGGTGGCGGTCTCCTCGTGGGGCAAGCTCAAGACGATCTTCCAGATGACCGGCCTTTCGATGATGCTGTTCCGCAAGGATCTTTGGGTTCTGCCGATTTACGAGCTCGGGTTGTACTGCTTGGTCGCCGCGGCTGCGCTGACCCTGTGGTCGATGATCGTCTACCTGCGCGCGGCGTGGCCCGATTTGAAGCGCGGCTGAGTTCCCATACACGAGCCTTGACAGCCACGATGCTGGACTTGAAAATCGCCGCCCTCTTGCGGGAATAGCTCAGTTGGTAGAGCGCAACCTTGCCAAGGTTGAGGTCGCGAGTTCGAGCCTCGTTTCCCGCTCCAGAT
>CBJNAT010000657.1:0-2541 GCA_966434585.1 uncultured Gammaproteobacteria bacterium
CCCGTGGCAGTGGAGGTCAGCATGTCGAGCGAAGAGATCGAAGTGGTCGTCGTCTCTCTCCGCCATGGTGGTACCTAAGAATGTGTGCGAAATCAAAGAGATCCGCGCCCGGCCGGGCGTAGGGCCTGCGGACTATATACGATGCGCCGGCGTTTTCAATGCCTTCGCCGGGCTCCGTGTCAAGGGCCGCGTTTCATATAGATCGTTGCGGCTCTGAGCAGGTTCAAGCCGATGCGACTTAACGGTCCGTAACCGTCACCGGCGCCCCTCGTCCCAACCCTAAAGCTTCGGCGGCACTGCGTTCTGCCTGCGCGATTTCCAACACCCCGAACGAGTTGATGAGCGCCAGGAACTCGCCTGGACGAACATCCCCATACGTGCGCTTGAAGCTGAACTCGTGTCCGCCTGTGCGGACCACCGGGTGCACCAGCCGGGCGATGCTGGCCGCCTCGATGTTCGTGATGAGGTTCCCGAAGTGATCCTGCGTGATGATGGAGCCGACGATCTGGTCCTTGGTTTCAGTGGGCTCATCGACCCATGAGGGCACGATCTCGTGCACTCGAGGGCCGATCTCCTCGATCCGCAGCCGCACGGCCGCAATCTCGGCTGCTAGGGGCGCGAAGATGTCACGACCGTGGAACGTTGCACTGGCGGTCCCTAGCTCCAAGCGCTTCAGCAGCTCCGGAGCGAATCTGAAGATGCGGTGCTCGCGCACACGGTTCACCAACTGCGCCAGCAAACCGTTATCCGGCGCCAAAAACACGTGTCCATCGGCTGCGATGCCGATGATGTTCCGGCGCGTCCCCACCCCAGGGTCCACAACCGCCACGTGCACCGTACCCTGAGGAAAGTACGCGTAGGCACGCGCTAGCCAGAACCCCGCTTCGACCGGCCAGTGCACCGGTACCTCGTGGGTGATGTCGATGAGTTTGGCGTCCGGAAAACGAGACAGAACCCGTCCTTTCATGACTGCTACGAACGGGCCCTCCTGGCCAAAGTCCGTCGTAAGCGTGATGAGTCCACTCGGTTTGATGTCGCTCATGGATGGTCTCGACGCGGGTGTCAGGGGCAGACCATCGCACGCTGTCACGAGTGGCTACAACCTCCTCGTTCCCACCGTGAAAGTTGGTTGCCATACTCGTTCGCTCCTTGCCGACGAGAGCGCTCATGCATCCAAGGGCCGCCGCACTCATCCAGTTACTCGACCTCGCACCGCATCCGGAAGGGGGGTATTACCGCGAGCTGTATCGCGCACCGGCGTCCGTGCAGCCGGATGACGATCGCGGCCCACGCAGCGCGCTCACCACGATCTATTTCTTGTTGGCCTCCGGTCATATGAGCCGCTGGCACCGCGTGCTGTCCGATGAGGTGTGGCATCTGTACGAAGGCGGACCGCTGACCCTATATCTCGCTGATCCAGAGGTGCACGAGCTTCAGAGCGTCGAGCTCACCGCGGCATCCGCAACGCATGCGCCAGTACATGCGGTGCCAGCGCGGTGGTGGCAGGCCGCACGGTGTGCGAGCGGCTATGCACTCGTTGGATGCACGGTCAGCCCTGGCTTTGAATTTGCGGATTTTTCTTTCTTGCGCGACGAACCGTTACTCACCAAGGCACTGCGTGAATACAGGCCCGAATGGACGGATCTCCTCTAGTGATCTCTGCCCTACTGCGATCGTTGCGTCTCGATCCCTATCTCG
Organism: uncultured Gammaproteobacteria bacterium; assembly: GCA_966434585.1. Classification (GTDB taxonomy): domain Bacteria; phylum Pseudomonadota; class Gammaproteobacteria; order Steroidobacterales; family Steroidobacteraceae; genus DATELY01. Next base: position 1,699 of record CBJNAT010000657.1, read on the forward strand.
TCGCATTGCTGGGCGCGGTGGTCATCGCATCGGTCGTGCCAGTCCGCGGGGCTGGGCGAGAGGTGCTGGATGTCGTCGTGTATGTCGCCATCGCCTTGCTCTTCCTGCTGTATGGCGCACGGTTGTCACCCGCGCAAATTTGGACCGGATTACTGCACTGGCGTTTGCAGCTCACGGTGTTCATGGCCACGTATGTCCTGTTCCCTGCGATGGGCTTAGTGGCGTGGTGGTTATTGCAGCCCTGGCTCGATCGTTCTCTTGCATTGGGTGTGGCGTTTCTCTGCATCTTGCCCTCGACAGTACAGTCGTCCATTGGCTTCACATCGATTGCGCGCGGCAATGTGGCTGCTGCTTTGAGCAGTGCTTCCATCTCGAACCTCGCAGGCGTTGCGCTCACACCGCTGCTCGCCTCCTTGCTGTTGAGCACGGGGTCACATCTCGGTCCAGGCGACGCGGTCAGGAACATTGCGCTGCAGCTGCTCTTGCCGTTCGTCGTGGGCCAGGCCCTGCGCCCTTTGATCGGAGAGTGGCTGTTGCAGCGGAAGGCAGCGACCGCGCTGTTCGACCGAAGCTGCATCCTGCTCGTGGTCTACTCCGCCTTTAGTGCCGGCGTCATCGAGGGGATCTGGCGCTCAGTGGATGCGCCAAATCTGGCCATACTTCTGCTGGCGAATACGGTGCTGCTGGCACTCGCCCTCGCACTGACGACGTGTTTCAGTCGACTGCTGCACTTCGATACAGAGGATGAAATCGCCGTCGTGTTCTGTGGCTCGAAGAAGAGCATGGCCACCGGCATTCCGATGGCTAACGTGCTGTTACCTGCATCTACAGTGGCGCTCGCTG